>CAUZQN010000497.1:0-3364 GCA_963581605.1 uncultured Binatia bacterium (SeqCode) | reverse complement strand
AATCCAAGGCTGCGCCAAAGAGAACTTACAATCGATGGCTATTAACGCTGGGAGCACTTTTAGGGCCTGAACTTCTCCACCTCTCCGGTAGAGCGCGAATCCTACTAAGGATAGTTTCCACAACAGTGCATTATCGCCATCGTTCCCCGTTGAATACTGATTAACTCGCCTGAGATGGCGCCTCGCTTCTCTTCTTTCTTCTGCTCCCCCTTCGGAGAGTAAAAAATATGATGCCTGCGTAAAGGCCTGGTCTATATGCATCACCAGAGGCGCGCTCCTCGTAATAGGGGATTCAAGGAGTTTGTCGAGTTGCTCAAGGGCAGTGTCAATCGTGGTTTCACCCTTATCCCGTCGGGTTCGCTTGGGCGAGGGTCGTCTCTTCATTCCTGTCTCCCGTCAGGCAAAGTCCTGCTTTAAGGGGGCGAAGGCCAGGACGGGCAGGAGAGACACCGCCTTTTTGGGTCGCGATTCCCTAGGCCTTCGCGATCATTGTTACTCTACATTCGCTGCCTGTGTGATTCCATCCTTGCCCCAGTTGTCGTGAGTCGCGCAATCGGGCTGATAGAAGAGCAATCCCAACTCTGGTCATCAGCCTCGATGTTGCCTATAATTCCTGGCGACAAGCAGGTGTGTATGGGTTTCCTGAGGTCATTAAACAGGCGCGAGAGGTGCTCAAGACTGAAGGCTTTGACACCAAGGATTTGCAAGAAGCAAAAGAGTTGTTAGGAGAATTAACCTGAAGCGATAATCGTCGGAAAGGGAGGAAGTTATGAGTACAGCGAATGAGTAGGTCGTAGTCGATTTTTTTCATGCATTCGATCAGCTGGATTTGGAGCGGATGCTGGCCAGTTTTCAAAAACAGATCAGTTAGGGGACCATACAGGAGGGAGATATGGACTTTGGCTTACTCTTCGCGTTTGAGAATCCACACCCGTGGCAGGTCTCTTCGGCCCAGTTGTGTCGTAGCATGGTGAACCAAGCGATATTAGCTGAAGAGCTGGGCTATGATCATATTTGGACAGCCGAGCATCACGGCACCGACGACTATTTCCCGTCTTCATTTCCTTTGCTCGCCGCTATGGCGACCCAGACCAGTCGCATTCGGCTCGGGACCTATATCGTTATTTTGCCCCTCTACCATCCGCTACAGGTGGCGGAAGAAGCCGCCACTCTCGACGCCTTGTCAGATGGACGCTTCGACCTGGGGATGGGCCAGGGCTATGTGGTGGACGAGTACGCTGCCTACAACATCCCGCGCCAGCAGCGTTCGACTCGGATGGAAGAAGGACTGGCAATTATCCAAGGATTGTGGACGCAAGAGACATTTTCTTATACAGGCAAGCACTTCACGATTGGTCCGATTTCTCTCCGCCCACGGCCGGTGCAAGCCCGACCGCCTCTGTGGGTTGCTGGTCTCACGCCGAAGTCTATAGATCGGGTGGCCCGCTATGCCTGCCACTTTGCGGGGGCGGGTAGTGCAGAGACCAACCAACTGTACACCGACAGTTTGCGGCGGCATGGCCATGATCCGAGAGATTTCAATACAGCTGCCCTCCGGCTGGTGTACTTGTCCGACACGCGCGAGCAGGCCTGGGCGGAATGCGCTCCGCATGTACGGCATCGCATGGCCGTCTATACCCAGAAGCTGGACGAGGCCGGCGATTTTACACTGCCCGGGGGCTATTTTGGTGTAGACCCGCTGCCGCCTGCTGACGCGCTAGGGAAAGCGCAAGGACTCCACTTTTTTGGCGCGCCACCGATTATCGGTACGCCGGACGATGCCGTTCGAGAACTCACCCGCTCACAGCAAGAGGCGGGGGTGACCCATCTCGTGCTGTGGATGCAGATTGGCGGTATTGATCCGCGGCGGGCCGAGCATTCTATGCGTTTGTTTGCGAAAGAGGTCATGCCCCACTTTGCAGGAGAGTCTCGTGCGTAGGGCGTAAGCGGTGAACAGCGCGAGAACTGGACAGTTGAACAGAAACGGAAAGCGACAAGAGAAGGAGGTGCGTCATGGCCATTGCTGGACAACGCTATTGGGGGGTGGTCGTGCCCCAACCAGCCACACAGCTCGTAGCATTCGCCAAACAGGCGGAAGACCTAGGACTAGAAGGATTGTGGGGCGTCCAGTTGCCAGGACCACCGTTTCTGCCCTTGGCGACCGCGGCTGCTGGGACAGAACGCCTCAAGCTGGGCACAGGTGTGGCACTGGCCTTTGTCCGCAGCCCGCTGGAAACCGCCATGTCCGCCCTTGATCTCGACATTATTAGTGGGGGGCGGGTGGTATTAGGGATCGGCCCGAGTGTCCAGGTCATCAATGAGGGTTGGCACGGTCTCTCCTATGACAAGCCCCTGGCACGGCTACGCGAAGCCGTGACGCTCATCAGACACATTATTGAGAACGCCCATACCGGCGCACTGGGAAAATGGGAGGGGACCTACTACACGGCAGACTTCAGCGGCATGCCTCTGCCGCAACCCGTTCGGCCCCGTATTCCGGTCTATCTGCCCGCGCTGTTTACCCGCGCCGTGCGGTTGGCGGCGGATATAGCGGATGGGCTTGCCGGGCATCCGATGTGGTCGATCAAGTGGATCCAGGAGCAAGTCCTGCCGACGCTCACGACAGGCTTACAAGCGGCCAACAAACCCCGGGCAGACTTTGACCTCAACATTTGGACGTATGTCGCTATCAACGCGGACCGCGGCCAGGCCCTTGCCGATGCGCGAGGGCAGGTGGCGTTCTACGCCTCGATCAGCCAGTACGAGAAGTATTTCGAGGCCCACGGCTTCGGGGAACCCGCCTGTCAAGCGGCAGCGGCGGCTCAGCGCGGGGATATGGATGCCCTGGTGGGTGCCATTCCCGATGAGATGGTCGAAACGTTTGCCACAGTCGGCACTGCAGATGAAGTCCGTCAGCGGCTCGAGAGCGTGTGGACACTGGCAGATTCGGTAACTGTCTTCGCCCCGTCCGCCTTTTTAAGCCCTGAACAGATAGCGTCGTATCAACAGACGCTGATCGAAACAGTCTATCAGTAAGAGACGCCATCACGTTCTATTCGAAGGAAGGTCGGGGACAGGCCCATAACGTTTCGTGAGGCTACGACAGATGAACATTATCGAGGTGCTAGACCAGGTGCGGGAGTTGTTACGCAGCAAAGGGCGTGTGACCTACCGTATCTTAAAGCGCCAGTTTGGCCTGGACGATGAGGCGCTCGAAGATATCAAGGCCGAACTCATCAAGGCGGACCGGGTCGCACGAGACGAGGACGGCGAAGTCTTGGTCTGGGTCGGAGACGGGGCAGCAGCCCTAACCCAACCCCTCAGCCCCCCGCCACGTACACCCCCTAGAAGGGAACGGGTCGAG
>CAUZQN010000496.1:0-3367 GCA_963581605.1 uncultured Binatia bacterium (SeqCode) | reverse complement strand
CGCATTATGACCAGCACGGCAGAAAAAAGAAAAGTCACTGGGTGTTCCGTTTCTCTGCAAATCGAGTCCGTACGCCTCTATGAATGCTTAAGACAGCGTCTATCCCTCGCGGTCGCACTCCTATATAATACATTGCCGCCGCTGCACGTGCATGGATTTTGTTGCGATTATAGAGCAAGCGAAAGCCTTACTGCAGAGTCAAGGACGACTGACTTACCGGACGCTCAAGCGCCCGTTTGCCCTGGATGATGAGGCGCTGGACGACCTCAAGTTTGAACTTATCAAAGGGCAAGAGCTTGGTGTCGATAAAGATGGCGAGGTGTTAGTCTGGGTGGGAGCCGCCGGCGCGCCACCACCGTCCTCTCAGCCCCCAACCCCCCTCAACCTACACCCCCCCCATCTGGCCGAGCGTATCCGCGCCGAACAGCAAGCGATGGAATCCCGTGGCGCAGCAGATGGCGAGCCGAAAACCATCACCGCCCTGTTTGCGGACCTCAAAGGTTCTACCGCCCTCATCGAGGGGCTCGACCCCGAAGACGCCCGTGCGATTATCGACCCGGCCTTGCAACTGATGATGGATGTCGTGCATCGCTATGACGGGTATGTGGCGTAAGCCTTGGGCGACGGCATCTTTGCCTTGTTCGGTGCGCCGATTGCGCATGAGGACCATCCGCAGCGGACACTGTATGCGGCATTGCGGATGCGAGACGAGATGCGGGGGTATAGTGACCAACCAAGTTGGACAATGACCAGGGTCGATCGTTGTTCAACTGGATCCGGTGGAGCTGCAATCAGGTCAAGCAGGAGCCGCAGCCGTGTGGATGAGAGCCAGTGCGGACTTGGGTCAGGGGTGTATCTTCTGCCTGGTAGGTGCCAGACGGCAGGCTCTGGACTTGGCTGTTCACGTCGATAACCATACACGCGGGCGATGAGAGCGCAAAGATAGGATCGAGTCAGGCCAAGCACGCCACGTGCACCAATTCATACGATACATAACTCCACGAGTTTGCCATTGGTTGACTCTCGGGAATGTAATCAATATGTGTTGAGTAGAGAGAAGTGAATAGGTACAGGATTTTCCTCATCCGTACATCATGGAAGGACAACATGGAAGAACGAGCCAGACCGCAGCAGCTACGTGTCCATCTTCTTCAGCGCCTCTTGATGAGCGCCCTTGCACTTATAATAAGCAGTCTCTGGATACTGCCAACCGTATCTCATGCGGCCCATGACCAGAGTGATCAGAAGGACGAGAGAGACCTGAGGGTTCAGGGGGATCAGAGCTATCAGGCTCTGCGATACTGGATTGAGCATTATCAGCCCGATGCCAAGACGGTGACGCCCGGCCAACATCTCACGCAGAAAGACCGCAAAAATGTGCTAGAGGCGCTCATTCCCCAGTCGGCGTGGGAGTACTACTTTTTTGACGGCCTGGACATGGAGATTGCGGCAACCGGACACTACCCGCCGCCAGCGGAGTGGGGCAAGAACGTCCCCTCCGGCTATACATTGGACGAGCAGGGCGTCCTGGTGGGGTTTACGGGTGGAGGATTTCCCTTTGCGGATATCACAGCCGACGATCCGCGCGCGGCCCATAAAGTCGTTTGGAATATGCTCTGGCGGCCTGGAGCCGAGGGCTACGTCATGCCGATGGTAGCCTGGTTGCGGAGTGAGAACGGGCAGCTCGACCGGCAGTTGGAGTTTACCGCCCTGAGCTCCCGATACGCCCAGGGTGCCCACTGTCTAGTGCCGGGCTATGAAGAGATCAAAAGCAAAATGATCATGGAGTTCCGCTCGCCGCGGGATATGGCTGGCGCCAAGACGCTCACCAAAACCTATGTGGACCACTACAAAGAAGATGCCGGCTGGATGTATATGCCCGCGCAGCGCAAGCCCCGACGTACGTTGGCCTCCGAGCGCACGAGCGAGTTGATGGGCATGGATTACACCATGGAAGACACCATGGGATTCGGCGGGAAGGTATACGAGCACAACTGGATTTATTTGGGTAAAAGAGCGGTTCTGGCCACGATCAATGTGCGTGACAACCCCGAGGCGGGCGGCCCGCACCTCTGGGTGCCGAACAAAGCCCGCTGGGAAGTACGCGAGAGTCATGTCCTCTTGATAGAGCCTAAAGCTAAAAACCACCCTTACAGCCACAAGATTGTGTTTATCGATACAGAGACGTTCTGGACGCTATGGATGTTCGGCTTCGATCGACAAGATGATCAGCTCTTACGTATGAACCAGCATTTTTTGAAGTATTCCGAGAGCTATGCCGACGAGGTGACTCAGCAAGCACCCTATATGCAATTAGATTTCTCGAACAACGTCGGACGTCGTGTGCTCCTTCACGTGGGAGAAACGGATATCAACGCCAAGAAGCCGCATGCCACCTACTCCCATTGCTATGTGATGATGAAAGATTTCTCTCCAGGACGCGCCAAACAGTTTTACTCACTGCGCAATATGGTCAGCGGCCGGCGCTAGTTGGTGGTGTCCCCCACCAACCTCGATCTCGTGCCGAAAGGAAGGTCTTATATGACATTGACAGCAACTGAACTCTATACCGGAAACTACGGTATCATGGACACCGACGGTCATATCATTGAACCGGCCGATCTGTGGACAGGCGACCTTATGGAAGCCAAGTATAAGGATCGGGGGCTACGCTTCGGTCGAACTGCCGAAGGGCTGCATCTCCAGCTAGACGGGCAGTTCCTCCGTGGCAATGACCTCAAGAGTCTGCAAGCGATCATGGGTATGGGTCGATCACTCGCGGAAATGGATGGATTGAAGATGGAATGGCCGGGGGATGCTGATCCGGCTGGCTACATCCCCGCGGCTCGACTGGCCCGAGCTGACGCTGAGGGTCTCAAATATACCGCTATATTCACCTCCCTCGGGCTGCTCTGGAACACCCACATCACCGATATCGAGTTGGCCCATGCAATGTGCCGGGCCTACAATCGTTGGGTGATTGATTTCTGCTCCGGTAGCAAGGGGCGACTTGTGCCGATAGCTCACTGCTTTCTTGGGGACCCCAAGGTAGCGGCGGAAGACCTGAAGACGGCGGTTCAGGCAGGAGCGAAAGGCGCAATGATCGTGACCTTTAATGTCCGGAGATTGCCCTTGGGGGATACGGAATGGGATCCCTTTTATGCAGCAGCGCAGGATCTGGATGTGCCTGTTTGCATCCACGTGTCGGGTGAACGCCGCGAATATCGGCCGTTTAGCAGGATCGAGCCCAAAATCTTGCGCGACGGTGGACAATTTCTATTGTCGGTACTGGGCGGCAGATTAGCGATGGAAATCGCACTCGTGGATATGTTTCAGTACGGGCTGTTCGAGCGTTTCCCTAGACTTC
>CAUZQN010000495.1:0-3380 GCA_963581605.1 uncultured Binatia bacterium (SeqCode) | reverse complement strand
GCGCCTTTTCTAAGAATTCAAGTAACTTGTCCTGAAATTGATTCTCTACGACCTTCAAGCTATCTGCGTATTGCCCTAGGTCATTGGGAGAAATAAAGCGTCTTCCAAAATGTTTCATAATTGCCATCTAGTTTCTCCGGTCAATGATTCGTACCATTGTAAGAGTAAACGTTAGGAGAGAGCCCTGCTACGCAGTCCTCATTGCGTCATTAAGTCAGAGAGTTTGCTTGCCTACGCCCCGCTTTTATTGTGCTCCAGCTGCACTTGGTCGTCGGCAACTATTCGTGGGAAAGTGGGCCACTTGAAAGCGAAAGTGACGTGATGTTCGCCACTTGGCAGACCTGAATTCATTCCATGTGAGAGACGAAGGGAAGGCTGTTGCTGCTTGCTCTCCATCTGGTCCGCGCTCACGCTCGGCACCAAGGAAAATCTAGCGTTCCCTGGCACTTACCGGCAAGGCCCAGGGCGGAGTGCATCCGCTTGATCGGCTCCGTCTCACGACCCGTATCACGAAATGGCCCAATTCATCACGAATAGTTGCTGTTGCCCTACGTGAGTCTGCACAGCAAGGGAACGGCGGGTCCTTTGCGTACCCTTCGCAGGCCCTCCGATTATTCCATTACGGCAAAGGCACCGAGCCAGCCTTGACCGCAGGCCGTAGACTTTGCGATAACACCTTATCCATTCAGTAAGGAGGGACACCATGCTCGACCTCGTCATCAAGGGCGGTCAGGTCGTCACCCCACAAGCAGTTGGGGAGATGGATGTTGGTATTCAAGGGGAAAAAATTGTCGCGATAGGCTGGTCGGGAACGTTGGCCGCAGAAGCTGGCCGGGTTATCGACGCGAGCGGTAAAATTGTCATACCCGGAGGCATAGAGCCGCACGCGCATATCGGAATTCCGGTGCCCAGCGAGTGGACGGGCCAGCCGGATATCATGACCCAGCCGCCCCAAGACGCCAGCCGGGCGGCAGCCTTTGGCGGCGTCACGACTATCGTTGATTTCGCCGGGGACCTGAGTTTTGAGGTTGTCGAAGGCGCCGCGCCCAAAACGATTATGTCGGTCATAGAGGAGCGGCGTGAGGTCTTTCGCACCCATTCGTACACCGATTATACGTTTCACTATATTCTGGCCGGTGAGGTCGTCCCTGAGACGATCTGTGAGATTGGCGAAGCCATACAGGAAGGGATCGCCAGCTTTAAAATCTTCACCACGTTTCATCCCATCCGTGTCCCGTATGGGCACCTGTGGGCGATTTTTGCCGAGGTTGCTAAACACGGCGGGATCATGGCGGTGCATGCTGAGGAAGATGAGATCGTTCGTTATATGACCGAAAAGCTTAAGCGTGAAAACCGGGACCAAGGTTATAATCTGCACCTGGTTCACAATAATATCTCCGAGGATCTGGCCTTCCGCAATATTATCCGCCTGGCCAAGCAAACGGGTACGGGCATTTATTTCGTCCATACCACGGCCAAAGAAGGCGTGGCCGCCATTGCCGAGGCGCGCAGCGACGGACAGCCGGTGTACGGCGAGGCGCTGCATAATTATCTCGAATTCACGTGCGAGGATTATAAAAAACCGGGCGGAACGGCGATCCACACCTACCCGGCTATTAAATTCGCCGATGACCGAGACGCCCTTATCGCCGGTTTAATGGATGGCCGCTTGGCAACCACGGCCACGGATGAATACACCACCCATAAAGGACCCAAGCTGTGGGGTGACGTCATCGAGACCGTGTGCGGCGGACACAATGGTATCGAGACCCGCATGCCGGTCGCGTTTACCAAGTTCGTGGCAGAGCGCGATATGCCCCTGCAGCGCTTTGTCGATATCACCTCGGCCAATGCGGCCAAACTGCTCGGACTCTATCCACAGAAGGGCGCGATTCAGCCCGGCAGCGATGCCGATATCGTCCTGATGGATCCCAATATGCACAAGACGCTCACGCTTGATGATCTGCACGCGGACTCTGACTACAGCATCTGGGAAGGCTTTGCCTGCAAGGGCTATCCGGTCATGACCATGCTGCGCGGCAAGGTGATTGTTGAGGATGGGAAGCTGGTTGGGAGTTCGACCGATGGCCGTTGGCTCAAGCGGCATATGTCGGGTGATGTGATATCGCGGCCGGTTGTGTAGACAGCGGAGACCACCCTCACCCTAGCCCTCTCCCTGAGGGAGAGGGAAACAGGAGCGTAGCGACTGTGGGTGAGGGGGAAAAACCTTGGTAAAGTCAAATACAAACCGCTTTAGACGTCAGATAGTACTTGGAGGCATGCATGAAAAAAGTAAGCGGGGCGCTGGCCTGGCATCCTGAAGTCGCAATGAACACCGAAGAGATCGACGATTTTCTGTCTGGCCGCTGGATTGTGCGCCTGGCCACGCTTGCCCGAGATGGATATCCGCACGTCACCCCGCTGTGGTATTACTGGGATGGAAAGTGCCTGTATCTCGCCCTGACCCGCAACCGGCTGGCTTTCAAACACCTCAACCGAGATCCGCGCTGCTCGGCTGTGATTGACATGGACGACCGTCCGCTGATGGGCATGCGCAGCAATTTGGCCAAGGCCGTTATCATTAAGGGCGATGCAGAAATGACGGAGGTCGGCCCAGGAAAAACCATGCGTATTGAAGCCGGCCCCTGGCAAGGTGAACACACGACAGAGCAAATGCTGGGCAGGCTGGGCAGTCGCTATGGCCTCTCGCAGCGCGATGGTGCACTCGGCTTCACCGAGGAGTCGTTTGGCGAGATTTTCTCCCGGCCTGAAGGGCAAGCCAGTCAACTCTTCAAAGATAATGAGGACCGGATGATGATAAAGATCATCCCCAAAAAGATCAAAGCTTGGGACTTTTCAAAATCACCCATGGGCTATGTCGAGTAAAGCAAACGGAGGAATCTTATGACACGTTCTCTCACAGTTGCCGCGGCCCAGCTCGGTCCGAGTTCCAACACAAAAGAGGAAACCGTTAAACGCATGGTCACGCTGCTCGAAGAAGCCGGGCAGCGCAACGTCGAGCTGCTGACCTTTTCCGAGCTGTCGCTTACGCCGTATTTTGCCACGCGGGTACACGAGTCGTGGCAGCATCTGCCGGAAGACAGTCTGCCTTCGCCTGTCACCCAACCCCTTTTTGAGGCAGGGCGTCAGGCCCGGCTGCATTGGATACTCCCCTATGCCGAACGCGAGAATGGGAGCGTATACAACACGGCGGCGCTGATTAATCCGGAGGGGGAGATTGTGCAAAAATACCGCAAGGCTCATATTCCCGGCGTGGTTGAGCCGCGCTGGGAAGGGCTCGATATTTTCGAGAAGCGCTATTTTACCGAGGGGAATCTGGGTTTTCCAGTCACAACCCTGCCCCAGGATAAGGTCCAGCT
>CAUZQN010000494.1:0-3382 GCA_963581605.1 uncultured Binatia bacterium (SeqCode) | reverse complement strand
ACCCTGGAAATTGCTTCACTACGCAGGACGCCAAACTCCTCGACAACAATGAGGTCGAATAAAATAGAAGCGAGGCCCCGCGGCCCGAACCAGCCGAGAAATGCCACACTGACCGGGCGTAGTCCAGCGCCCAGTCAGTTCAGCGCAACCGGCAGCATCCCGATAATGGTCAAGCTCAGGGCGGCATACATACAGTCGCGCAGGCTCACAGATGCAAGGGCCTCCGGGAGCAGCATAGCGCCAAAGAGCATGAAGACCAGGAGTGTAAGGAGCTGGCCTTCGGCCTCGCCAAACTCGTACAAGCACGTACAGATACCTCGGCTCGAATTACCAAACGCGAGCCCGGAAGAAAAAGCGGCCAGGAAGCCGTTCCCCCCCATAAGCTCTGCACCGGCGAAGGCGAGCGCAGCCAGCCCCAGCGAGGAGAGACGTTGGAAGACCCCATTGATCCAATCACGGCGGATCCCTCGCGCGATCAGCCGGCCGCCAAAGTAGCCCACGGCAACGCCCACGGTAGGGCCCAGCGTCACCTTTAAGAGGAGAAACCACAGCCAGGAAGAAGCGTCCGCAGTCGCCTGGCTGGTGCCTGCTATCGAAGCCGCCAGGAGGACCACGGGGAGAACCATGCCATCATTCAATCCGCTCTCTATGTTCAGGCTTTGCCGAATCCGTACCGGGATGATAGGACTACTGACAACTGCCTGTCCGAGCGCCGCGTCGGTAGGAGCCAGAATTGCCGCAAGGAGCAAGCACTCAAAAAGGGAGAAGTGGGGAAAAACGTCGTTTTACTAAGCCATCTTCGGCCATTTCTTGAATCCAGCCATTATACGGCTCATCGGTGTTCCGTGGATGTCAGCATACAATCCCTGATACGCCTCGCGGTCATATTCTTGAGGATTCTCAAATTCCCAGGCCCTGATTTCGTCCTCATCAACCCATACCCCATCATTTTCGATCCAGGCCTGAAACTTATGGAGCCGCTCTTGACTGTTGTAGGCACTCACCCCGGTGGTATAGCGGTAATCCCAGTTATGAACACCACAGATCAAGTTGTGGCCGCGGATCCCACCATCCGCTAAAAGTGCCCCGCGATGCAAACAGCGCCCGTACAGCACCGACACCTGTTCCCCATCCGGCCAGCGCACAACAACCAGGTCAACATTGGCAACGAAGGCATAAGTCGGAGCCACAAGTGGTAGCTCACTCCAGGTCAGCAGCTTTACTTTGTTCATATTCTTCTACTTTCTCTTTCTCCGCCATTACTCGGTAAGTAGACAAAGAGTGCCACGAGCAGGAATAACAGCGTCCCCAATAGAACGATCCGGCTGGACGTCAATTGATCACTCAAGTTCCAGACCTCTTCGGTGAATGAGACAGGAATCGCGAGCGACGCTGCACCCACGAGTATCTGTAGCAATGGCTTTCACTCATTGGCTCCCTGCCCCTCGTGCTTTGAGGCAGAATAGGCCAGCACGTGAGACAGGCAAAGCCGAGAGTACATTCCCCGCTGTTACTTGGTGACGGAGATGTAGCCAGTTGATCTCTGCGTGATGCCGCGTGGCCCTTGCCCGCGCCGCCGCACGGTGTACTCATATTCTCCTGGTGTAAAGTGACATAAAGTGACAAACTCATACGGTCGCACCTCACCCGAGGAGAACGATTCGCCCTCGAGCGTAAACGCCGTGGGCTCTTTACACAGGAGTTTCTTGACCGCCTCTATACCAAAACTAATACGCACCATAGAGCCGGAATAATTTGACCAGGCCACCACTTCATTGGCTTTGATCTTGAGTGTTTCAGGGTTGACCCGTGAACGTCCGATCCAAACCGTCTGTCCGAACCGTCTGAAGGGTCCCGTGCATATGTTCGCTTTCTGCTTCTTCGGCAGCTGCATTTAGCGGATAAGGGACAACAAAGAGATAGGCTAGTAAACCAAAGGCTGTCATTGTTGCTCGTTGCATGATCTTGCTCCTTTCTCCCGCACTCTGCGCATGGCTTTGCACGAGAATCATGACAAACGATTGTTTCTGAGGTAGCTTCCCTGTTGACCTAGTCTCCCACCTCTGTTCTGAAAAATGCCAGGAAGCTTCCCTTAGCCCGGCAGGTCTCCGGACTTAAGGACTGATTATGGCGCGCTCCACGTTGAGATGCCGAGGCTCGGGCAAAAGTTCCAGCCAGTACTTCCTCGGCTGCGAATCATTCGCTAGAGTGCCCATGGATATGTCCGGAGTTCCGACAAAACCCCCCTTTTCAAAAACCGTCGACGAGAGCAATCTGGTCGCCGGTCGCCGCGCTGGCGATCCCGTGATGTACGAACAGCTCGTGAGGACGTATGGACGTCGGATGCTGAGCGTGGCTCGTCGCTTTTTCCCCCAAGCGGCGGATGCCCACGACTGCGTTCAGGAAGCTTTTCTGCAAGCTTTTCGGCGTCTCGAGACGTTTGAGGAGCGGTCATCTCTCGGGACATGACTGCATCGAATTGTCGTGAACGCGGCGCTGATGAAGATTCGCGCTCGGACCAGACGACGAGAAGAACCGCTCGACGATCTGATGCCGGAGTTCGATGCACAAGGCTGTCGTCTCGATCAAAATCTGGGTCCGCTTCGGTCAGTAGAAGAGATTGTCGCTACCCGAGAATCCCAAGAGGTGGTACGCCGAGCGATCGAGAAGTTGCCAGAGAAGTATCGAACCGTGCTCGTCCTGCGTGACCTTGAGGGATATAATATTGAGGAGACGGCGACAATCCTTGAGATGCCAGGAGGAACAGTCAAAACCAGACTACACCGGGCTCGGGCTGCTCTCAAAAGGCTGCTTGAACCACTCATATACGGAGGTGGAGAATGAGCCTTCTGGGAACATCTATGCGAAAAGTGCGTGGATTCGTGATGCGGACGTTCCCGGGGATGATCACGTGCGAAGAGCTTGAAGAGTTCATTGTTGACTATTTGGAGGGCACCCTCCCGAAGCGCCAGCGGATGAGTTTTGAAGTGCACCTGCGGGTATGTCCAGAATGCCGCGCCTATTTGGCCGACTATAAACACGCAATGTCCGTCACTGCAGCGACCTTTGACGAGCTGCGCAGTCAGTTGTCTAATGAGATCCCTGAGGAGTTGGTTCAGGCTATTCTTGCGGTACGGAACGCAAATAAATAGAAGCTGGGGGGTATGGAATGGGGTAGCATGGATGCATCGCAGCAGGCAGCCCTCCGTTCTCTGCGAGCTGAAGAGCCCCGGCCGCCGGCTTCGCCAGACGGCCGCCCCGCCAAGAAGCCTCAGAGGGGTAGATCGATGGTCGTGTAGCCTGGAGGTAGCGAAGCGAAATCCTTTGTCTAGCTAAGAAGCAGACTTACGCTGCGACAATGCCGCCATCTATGGACATCGGA
>CAUZQN010000493.1:0-3386 GCA_963581605.1 uncultured Binatia bacterium (SeqCode) | reverse complement strand
TTCGATCCAACACAGTCCCTCACCGTCAAGTGCTTGGGCCCTTTGCACGGCCTCAGGAACGGACAAAGACTGATTGTAGTCCGACATCAAGCCGATGTTATCGGGAATCGCGTTGCGGACTGCGCGCACCACCTCAACATCTGTTTTTGCATCCGGATAGCCCAGTCTGACTTTGATGGCTTTGAAGCCTGGCTCAACAAGCGCTCTCGCTTCATCGCCGGCTCGTTCGGCACCAATAATTCCCAAACCAGTACTGTTGTAAGCCGGAATCGGTTGGGCTTTTCCTCCAAGCAGCTGAACCAAAGGAAGTCCAGCTGCTTTTGCGCATGCATCCCAGGCCGCGCTATCGATACCGGCGGCTGCCATGGCAGTAAAACCCTGTGGGCCGAGCAAACGAAAGGCTCGTTGCAAGTTTTCTTCTAGGGCGAGCGGGGCAACTACTTCACCGTTGATGAGGTCGCCAAGATTGTGCAGCAGCTTGACGAGAGGTTCAAGGACAAACGCGGCATAGCAGAAGATATAGCTACAGCCGGTAATGCCTTCCTCCGTCTCAAGATCAACCAGTACAAGTGGGACTCGAGCGACTGATCCACCCCCGGTTTGTATCGGCCTCGTCATAGGCAGGCTGACTGCACGGGCACGTAAAGAACGGACTGTGAGGACATGGCTGGGCATGGATTCCCTCTTTCTCCCAGTGAGCATGTAAGTGCAGAGTATAGCCAATGCACTCAGAGAAAGATAATATTGCACACCTCGAAAATTCTATTTTCTTGGCGTTTGTCTCTGACGTTCTGATGAGGGGGATCTTAGATGCAGCACAGCGCTGACCGTATTCTCACCACCTATGCGGGCAGTCTGCCGCGCACTGAAAAACTTCTGCACATGCTGCTGGATAAAGAGGCCGGCAACATCGTTGACGAAGGTGTGTTCGAGGCGCAGGTTGCTGACGATCTCGACTTCGCGCTCCGAAAACAATATGAAGCCGGGGTAGACATTGTGTGTGATGGAGAACTGCCGCGACTCGGATTTTCTTTTTATGTCAAAGACCGTATGTCGGGCTTTGGTGGCCACTCGCCCCGTGGCACAGTCACAGATTTTGCCAAGTTTCCAGGCTATGCCAAATTGAAGCAACAACAGGCTTCTAAAGGAGACGAGATCTCCGAGAGTGCCACCTTGTATGACATGCCCGAATGTCAAAACGCAGTGAAATACGACCCTGATAAACGTGTGGCCCGACAAGAACTGCGTTTGTTCAAAGAAGCCCTAGAACGAACCGGCGTTGGGAGCAAGGCAACGCAAACGTTTGTGACAGCAGCCACTCCGGGCATCGTCTCAACGACACTCTTACGTAACCCTGATAACCCGGTCTACGCGAACGACCGTGATTATGTGCTGGCGCTGGCTGAGGAACTGCGCGGCGAATATGAACTCATAGTCGAGCACGGGCATATTCTCCAAGTTGACGGACCGGATCTGGCCCTTGAGCGCCAGATTATGTTTGTGGATAAACCGCTGGATGCTTTCTTGAAACGGGTTGAGTTGCATGTCGAGGCACTAAATGCAGCTCTGGTCAATATTCCAAAAGAGCGCGTACGCCTGCACGTGTGCTGGGGCAACTGGGATGGTCCACATATCGATGATATGGATCTGGAGCCGCTGCTACCGCTTTTATATCAGGCCAATGTCGGCGGGCTGAGTATCCCCTTTGCCAACCCACGCCATCAGCATGAAGGTGAGCTTTTTCTTACCTATCCTCTCCCGGATGATATGCTGATTTTCCCTGGAGTGATTGATGTGACAACGAACTATCTCGAACACCCTGAGGTGGTAGCGGAACGCATTGCGCGCATTGTCGACGTGGTTGGCGACCGAGAACGCATTATCGCGAGTACGGACTGTGGCTTCTCCACTTTTGCCGGCTATCGCATGGTTGCCGACGATGTGGTGTGGGCTAAATTGCAGGTTCTCAGCGAAGGGGCGGCCTTAGCCTCTAAACGGTTGTGGTAATACAATACTGGAGTGAGGAAGAAAGGAACGTAATATGGACGCGGAACAAAAGCAGAAACTGGCAGACCTGTATGCGCAGCAGCATGTCTCGATATTAACCACCTCCGGCGAGGAATGGCCGACGGCGCATCTTCAAGCGTTCGGGCAAACGGATGATCTCGATCTGATTTTTATTGTCCTGGCGGATGCGGAAAAGTATCAGAATCTACTCAAACGGCCCCAGGTGACCGTGGCGATTGATAATAGAGACACGGCTAATGTCTCGACACTCCAGGTGACACGGGCAACGATTCAGGGACTCGCCAAAGAGGTTGCTCGGGACAGTGCGGAATGGAACGAATTAAAAGACAACTTCCTTAAAAAGAATCCGTTTGAAGAACCGTTTTTTGGCTACGATACGCTGCGCATGGTGCGTGTTGCACCCAAGCGTATCTCTTATGCCAATGGACTGGAGGATACGTTTAAGGCCGAGTTGTAGGGGGTAGCTTGTGCGGGTAAGAACCCACCCCGGTGCTACGCACCACCCCTCCCGAGAGGGGATTTTCTGTAGGGCTATGGAGCCATTGCTCCATCCGCGAAATATTTGGAGGCTAAGTCCCTGGCCTGCTCGCGGCTCAACCCGTGCGACTCCCAGGCATCGCGCGAACGATCAAGGATTTCTTCGAGGTCTGTCGTCTTTTTAAAATCGCCAAGTTGATCCTGCTCGGTCTCAAGCCCTAAAGCCTCAGCCACAATGGAGATATAATTGCGCACGGTGAGGTTCGCATCCCCGATCTCACACCACTCACGGTGACACGCGTGTGAGATTGTTGCCAGCGTTTCTGCTTGCCTGGTCTCCCTTAATGATCGAACCAGCCCTGTCCGAATCTCACGGAATCGCTTTGGCGGCATGCGCAGGCTAGCCGCGCCGCAGTCGTAGTCAAGCTCGGGTGGAGATTGGATTTCATCAAGCAGTTCGATACCGGGAATTGAACGCAAGAGTATAGCCGCCGACTCCCGGTCTATACACGCACGTCGCTGTCCCTCTTCATGTCCATTTCGCCCGACATGGGTATGGAGCGCCACCTTGCTATGGACTGATTGTTTCCAAGCGATCTCTCCGCGCTGTACCATGTCAGCTAAGAACTTCGTGGTATGCGTGATCTCGAACTGCGGCTGCCGACTATCACGTCCAATGATGATGTCTTTGAAATGCACATTGCACGACGGACACCACATGACGACCTGCTTGGGCTGGTAAGACTCTAAGCGCTCGACTGTCCGGTCTGAAACCTGACTGCCCTTCTTGGGGCCGTCAAATTTGTCCCAGACTATGCCACAGCAAAACTGGACGCCGCCAACTGGAATAAAATCGAGCCCGAGGTGAGTAAAGACAGCTA
>CAUZQN010000492.1:0-3387 GCA_963581605.1 uncultured Binatia bacterium (SeqCode) | reverse complement strand
CTGTGTCTACCTTTAGCATTGACGTGGATACCGGCTCGTATACCAACGTCCGGCGCTTCCTGCGGGACGGGCGACTCCCGGTCAAAGACGCCGTCCGTGTGGAAGAGATGATCAACTACTTTTCGTCTGCCTATCCTTCTCCTACGGATACGCAGACTCCTTTTCGACTCACCACAGAGATCGCACCGACGCCGTGGAATCCACATGCGCATCTTCTTCATATTGGAATCAAAGGATATGAAGTGCCACAGGAAGAATTGCCGCCAGCCAATCTTGTCTTTCTGGTGGACGTGTCCGGTTCTATGCAATCGAAAGACAAGCTAGAGCTTGTCAAGTTATCTTTAGTCTTTGTTGAGCAAACAACTAGAGGAAGAAGACAGCCTGTCACTCGTTGTTTATGCAGGCGCTTCGGGCATTGTGCTCGAACCTACATCCGGAGACCAAAAGGCGAAGATTCAAGCCGCAATTGATGCCTTAACAGCCGGAGGCTCAACAAACGGCGCGTCGGGCATTCGCCTTGCCTATAATATGGCGGAACAAGCCTTTATCAAAAACGGTATCAACCGGGTGATTCTTGCCACGGACGGTGACTTCGCGAAGCCTTTTTGCTACGGGAAGAATCAGGCATGAGTCTTGAAGAAATTGCGGAAACAACCCAGGTCAGCCGAGAAACCGCCAAGAGCCGTGTACGCTATGCTATCGCTCGGCTGCGGCGCGGCCTGCGGAGTGCATCATGAGTGAGCACCGCAAAGACGAGCCGACTATGCTGACAATTTCTGACCGTCTGCCTGGCGAAGCCGAGTTATCAGAGCTGTACCGAGAGAATGCAGACGAACAACCTTCGCTTGTTATAGATCAATTGATCTTGAACGAAGCAGACAAAGCGGTTCAGCCACCCTCACATCTACGACTTATATTTCGACGTTGGACCGTCCCGCTTACGCTTGCCGCTGGACTATTGGTGAGTATAGGGGTCGTGACAACGCTAGAGGATAATGTGGTAATCGAGCAGTCTAAGGGTGACGACTCTCAAGCGAATACAGAGAGAAGAAGCCTTGCTCTTGTGGCGACACCTCTGGGACTGGAAAACAGAACACGTGCGGTGTTCTCAGGCTTCTCTTCCAATCCTGCTAAGACGAGTCAGCTGAGCGGGCTTGTCGGCGCTGGAGCGGTCCTAGAACGACAAGTCGTTCTAGAGGCCCCAAAAACGGCACCTGCACCTTTGCCCAAAGAGTTTGCTTCAGAAACAGCCCAAGCAGACTCTTCTTTTGCTGCGAAAATGGAACGATCTCAAGAAGAGCTGCACACAAAGCTCCGTGAAGAAAAGGAGATGCATTCGTCGAACATACAGCGCAAGGACAAGAGTACACTCAAGTCGCTCCGTGACCTTCCAGGAAAATTTGGGTTTACCCCTGAAGAACTATCCGTGGAAGGGCTCGGAAAACCCCGTACTCAGCTCTGGCTCAGCCAGATCGCCAGCTTATATTTTAGGGATCACAAAAAAGAGGCCGAGGAGAGCTTTCAGGCCTTCCAGAAAAGTTTCCCTGATTTTGATAATTTCCCCGAGAACTTCCCACAGGAACTGTTAGATAAGGTTTCTGCGGAAGCGGGCAGTGATGAACGCGAGTACAGATAGGGTGGGCCTGAAGGACGTCAGACGACCCACCCTATGAAACTTACTGAGACAACTGGTTGGCCTGGCCATTCACACTGACTTCGGCTCCGCTCTTCGCCAGGACAGCGGCGGCGGTGTCTTCGACAATCGTGCCCTTAAAGAAGTCCGGATTTGTCTCGCCCCAAAACCGAATCGGATTATCGCAGGTGAAGTCGCGGAAATTCTCCGGCGTCATCAGGCCGTCTTCAACGAACTCGTACGTTTCGGGTAGGACCGAGGCCATATTCGCCACATCAAAATGCCCGATGTCGGACCCAAACAAGGCATGAATCTGCGCCCCAAACGGATTGGTCTTGCGATTGAACGCTAATGGGTTCATGCGGTCATCCGCCTCGCAGCCAAAGTAGAAGTTCTTTGTGAAGAGTTCCTTGATGTCTTCGGCTTTGGTAATCCCACAGGCGGAGTAGTCATCCAGGTTCTCAATGCCTCCGGTGTCGGTCGCGCCTTTGGGGGACATGGCCGTATCGAGCGCGGCTTCGCGTTTGCGCAGGGCTTCGACTATGGTTGTGTGCCCGTACTGCTCGGCCAACTCCCTGAATAAAGTATGGTCGAGGTTGGCCGGATCGACTTCAGCCAGCGCGTTGATATTGCGCTTTTCCCAGTGTTCGATCAGATCGATATACAGCTGGCAGGCCCAGCCCACGCCGCCTTCGAGAAAGGCAAACTTGAGCTGCGGGAACCGCCGGGTCACACCGCCTAAGAACAGGGCCTTACATACGGCTTCGTTTGCCGCAGCAAAATGGCCAATATGATTATAAGTGAAATTACTCGGCGACACGCGCATGGCAAACCCGCGTCCGCCGGAGTGGAAGGACGGAGCGACTTTGAGCTCAACACACTTGGCCCACACCGGGTCATAGTCATAATCGCTATCGAGCCCGAGTACGTCGCGGTAGGCGGCGAATTTTGCCGCGCCGGGGTGGACTTTAAGCGCGGCGGGAACATCACGCCGGATCAGGCTGCCCAACATCACGACTTTTAGCCCGAGTTGCTTGACGGCGTATTCCAGCTCTGCCATCGCCTCATCCGGGGTGTGCATCGGGATCACCGCCGAGGGCGTCAGGCGATCAGAATATTTGCTGAAATAATCGGCGCTGAATGTATTAAATGCCCGGCAGGCGGCTTGGCGTTGCACTGCGTCAGGAATCAGGGGCAGGCCGAGACCGGCCGTCGGATACATTACGCTGAAGTCGAAGCCAAATTCGTCCAAACGGCTATACAAAAGTTTGGGCATGACGGCAGTGGCCCGGTCACGCGTATTCTTGGTCGGCAGGGCCCAAAATGCCTGCTGGCCGGTCCCATTAGCACGGCGGTCAGCGACTGACGTGGCTAATTCCTTCTGAACCAGCTTGGGGAAAAAAGAGAATCCGTCGACAGCCTTGTCCCCACCGATCTTGCGCATCTCCTCCCGCACGAGCGGTCCAAACTCTAACCAATGCCCATCCGCGTCTATGACCGGGTGGTTCAGCTGTGCGCGTACCTTCGATGTTGTTGTCTGTCCGTTACTACTCATGTTTTCCCTCCTGAGTTGGCTTGGCGCCGTCCACTAGTCAGCCGTGCCAGACGAGTGCGCTACTGAGTACGAAGATAATAGAAAGTTTCTCCGCGCTTTTCAATGCATGGGGTCTTCACAAAAGAATCATAGGGAGTAGAGGCTGCTGCCCCAGTAACATGCGACCCGCGTTCTCGAATTGTTGGGGCGCAGTCGCGAG
>CAUZQN010000491.1:0-3391 GCA_963581605.1 uncultured Binatia bacterium (SeqCode) | reverse complement strand
TTCAGCTGACAGAAGACAGCCGGCAGATGTTTAACTATGTGGCCGGTTGCCCGTTTCCCAACATCGACCCCAACGACCCGCTCGGTGGCGCCAAGGTCATGTGGAACCACGAATATTTTCCGGATTTCACAGATAACGTGGGCTGCCCGTGGATTCTCGAGTTGGTGAACCACAAGGGCGAGATGGAACGCTTCTATGCGTCGCACTTCTGGCGGCGTATGAAGTGGGAGGGGCGGCTGCACATGGATCCCAAGCCCCTCGCTCCATTTAACCCCCAGATCACCTATACCGAGCAGTGGGGCCCGCTGTACGCCCCGAACGATCTCAAGGGCGCAGGCGTGCTGAACTTCCGCTACACCCCGCTCGAAAATCCGGATGACTCCTATATGTATTTGCCTGAGCTGCGGCGCGTGCGTCGTATCAGCGTCGCGAACCGCTCAGACGCGTTCTGGGGCACGGATATCGATATCGACTCGATTTGGGCCTTCAACGCCAAGCCCGGCTACTGGACGTGGCGGATTTTGGCCGAGAAAGAGAATCTCATGGCCGCTCACTCCGGTCATTACTAAAATCGCACGGTGTGGGCTGCTGGTCCGGACGGCCGCAGCGGTGTGGCTTCCATGCTGTGGTCAGATTCGGTCAATTGGGAACCGCCCAGTCTGGATTATCGAAGGCATCCCGACCGGCTACAACCAGTATGCGTACTCCAAACGGGTCCTCTACATCGACCGCGAATACTTCAACACCTCATGGTCGGAGACCTATGACCAGGGTGGTGAGCTCTGGAAGACCTGGACTCAAATCATGAATATTTCCAAGAAGCCCTCACCGAAGTATGTGGCAGCCGAGTATGATGAAGAACAGGTGTTCACCCACAACGGGAATATGATTGATATGCAGATCAGCCACAGCTCCAAGTGGGACTGCCCCCCGGGGTATGACGAATATTATGTGCCGAAGTACGACTGGTATTTCAACACGGCCAAGGAATGGAACACACCTGAGGCCTTCACGGTGAACTTCCTCATCCAGAGCGCTCGCTAAACGTCGCAGCTCCCCCTGCCCTGTTGTGACGAAGAAACTCCCCCGTACAAAACACTTGTACGGGGGAGTTCTATTTCTCGCCTGCGCGGAATTTCTCCCGGAACTTTCCGCTAAAAGGCAGAGCTTAAAAAGAGACTAGGAGTAGCCTGCGACACGAGCCTGACTTGCACCCCCCTCTCCCGGAGGAGGGACTTCGCCTCTGGGAGAGGGGGCTCCCCTTCCCTTGACTTTTGTCGCAAAACAATGCAAAGGACGAGAGTCACGGAATCCTGCTGGGGGGATCCTGTTGCAGGTGCCCAAATAAAAGGGAGGTTGTCACGATATGAATATAGCTAGGGTCTGGCGCGCCCAAAAACGCACCAGCCTGTTCACCACACTGTTTGTCGTTACTCTATTTCTCGGCCTAGCCGGATGTCACGGGGAGCAGCCCACAGAGTGGAACACGTCGCTGCTGAGCCGGACCGACAAGTTTTTCGGCGTCGCACACGTAACGGGTGATACCTTTGTCGCCGTTGGCTATGCCGGGCGTATACTGCGGACCGAGGACGCGGGGGATACTTGGGAAGACGTCGAAAGCGGCGTCATCTGGTCACTCAATAGCGTAGACTTCTCGGGTGAATACGGCTGGGCGGTCGGCCAGAACGGTGCGGTCGTCCATACACGTGACGCCGGGAAAACTTGGACCGTACAACAGGCCGATACGGATAAGATGATCATGGCGGTCTCGTTTGTCGACCAACTGCACGGCTGGGCGTGTGGGGACGAATCGTACTGGATGTGGACGGACAACGGCGGAGAGACCTGGAATGTCGAGCGCATGGACGTCTCTCAGATCGGGCTGACAAATAACACCAGTCTGGCCGTTCCTGACATCATCTACTATAGCGTTCAATTTCTGGATGAAAACGTCGGCTGGATGGTCGGTGAATACGGCAATGTGCGCTCCACCACGGATGGCGGCAAAACCTGGGACGCGCAGCACGGCAGCCTACTCGATGAGCTGGTGACGCGAGGCGGCGTACGCGACGTCATGGTTATGGGCGCGTTTTTTAAAGTCGTCTTTAGCGACCCCGATAACGGCCTGCTCGTCGGTGCCGGTGGGGCGATCGCAACCACCACCGATGGTGGTCAGGCCTGGCACTGGGTTGCGCGTGAGGGCAGTAATGCGGACATACCTCCCCTGCATCTATACGACGTGGGTGCTCCGGGTCAAAATGGACGCCTCGTCCTCACCGGCATGAATGGCATCGTGCTAGACACCAACGACAGTGGCGCAAGTTGGAACCCGGTCGAAACGCCGGAAGGGCTGTACACCTGGATCAACGCGATCGCTTTTGGAGACGACGGCAAGGGCGTTCTGGTGGGCGGAAAAGGCGCCATCATGACTACGAGCGATAGCGGCAAAAGCTGGCAGCTCGTCGGGCAGGAAGAAGAGTCCGCAGAGGAGCCGGCTGAGCATTAAGCATGCGCCGTAAGCAGACGCGCGGTATGACCGCTGCGCGCGTACACGAACACGAACAACTTGGCGGACGCGCACGCGCGCTCCTCACAATCGCCTCACGCGTAGTGATTGCATAAAAAAGGAGAGAACCGTGGCTGAGAAAAAATGGCCCACCATGGAAGAGCTAGAAGCACACGCACTGGAGCGAGGGACACTCTACCGTTTGGGAGCGAGCCTTATCCGACAGCGTATATGGATCACGCTCTTCGTGGTTATCGTAACCGGCTTCATGGCTTTTCAAGCCAGCAAGATCGAGATGGCCACCAGCTTTAACGATCTGCTGCCCTACCGGCATCCGTTCGTGCGCGTCCACTTCCGCTTTGCGGATCAGTTTGGAGGCGCGAATAACGTCAACGTGATGATAAAAGTTGACCAGGGCGACGTCTTTACAAAAGACATGCTCACAAAAATCTTCACCATGACCCAGGCCATGGATCGCGTCACCGGGGTGAACCACGACCAGATCGAGTCGATCGGCCACCGTACCACACGCTATCTAACCGTGCTCGGGGGAACGATTGCCACTCCGCCGGTCATGCGCCGCCCGCCCAAAACGCCCCAAGAAGTCGACGACATCAAGGAGATTTGTTACAACACCGAAACCATTTACGGCCAGCTAGTGGCCTTGAACGGCCAGGCCCTGCTGATCAAGGCCAATTTTATCGAAGGCAGGCTCGATTATAAGACCGTCTTCGAACAAATCCGCCGCACAGTCAAACAGCCGTTCGAAACCGCCGATGAGACGATCTGGGTTGCCGGCGAACCCCAGCTATACGGCTGGATCTATTACTACGCCAACGAGGTGTTCTACATCTTCATGGCCGCTGCAGTCGTGTGTTGGATCCT
>CAUZQN010000490.1:0-3408 GCA_963581605.1 uncultured Binatia bacterium (SeqCode) | reverse complement strand
CTGCGCGAGAATCTCGGCCTGCCTCGCCCCCAGAATCGATTCTTCTGAGTGTCACCCCGCTACACCCCGTCCTTGCACCGTCGGCGGCGTGCAGATAGGGCGTTAAGGGTGCATAACAAAACCGTCTGGAGTATGTTGTCAGCGTCCCAGCCCCTCCCCTCTGGATTCCCGTTTTCACGGGAATGACAGTCCTTTTTGTGTCATACCTGCGTAAGCAGGTATCCAGGCCTACGGCACAAGACGGAGTTTTGTTAGTGGCTTAGGGGCGTTAAGCCTGCGCTATGAAGAGACATAACGGGTAGAGGAGAGCAATGTCAGAAACCACGAGCGGGCTCACACAAGGACTCAGAGTCGGCATCGTTGGCGGCTCGATTGCCGGATGTACGACAGCCATTGAGCTCTTTCGCCTAGGGTGTGCGGTAACGCTGTTCGAGCGCACGGGTGAAGAGTTGAAGGATCGCGGGGCGGGTATCGGCGTTCCTCCTTCTGTTATGGAGACCTTCATTAAACGCGACTTGGTCGACGCCGACACACCCTACTTCTCTGGCCATGCGTTTACTCGTCTGTGGCGCACGGAACAAGCCCGACGCTACGGGTATCTTGCCTGGGATCAACCTGTGAACCTGGCGTTACTCAACTGGGGCGGGCTGTACCGCAACCTCCGCAAGCGGGTGCCGGATCAGGTGTATCGCACAGGGCAGCGTGTCGTCGCCTTACACGAACAGCCGAACGAAACCGTTTGTGTGGAATTAGCGGATGGGGCGACACCCGAATTCGATCTGGTTGTCTGTGCGGATGGCTATACGTCGCTCGGACGCCGCAAACTCTTTCCTGATGTCAGCATCACCTATGCGGGCTACGTCTTGTGGCGCGGCTTGCTGCTGGAGCAGGAGCTCACGGAATCGGATCCGCTTGAAACTGGCGTGCAGTGTCCCGGTTATCCGGGCGGACATGGTATTTTTTATTTTGTTCCAGGCCTGGACGGAGCGACAGCGCCCGGCAAACGCCTGGTCAATTGGGGCATGTATGTGTCGATTGCTGAACCCGAGCTGGCTGACTTTCTGACAGACAAAGACGGGAAAGCGCACGAGGGTTCCCTGCCTCCCGGCGGCATGCCGCTCGCAACGGAATCCGCATTGAAGCGGCAAGCGTGGCAGGACGTGCCTGACTATTACGCTGAAATAGTCGATAAGAGTGAGAACACGTACGCATATGCAATTTATGATTGCCAGGTCCCTGGATATCGTAAGGGCGGTATCTGCTTGGTCGGTGATGCCGGCGCGTATGCCCGCCCGCACACCGCCGCCGGCGCACTCAAAGGCATAAACGACGCCGTCGCGCTCGGTGTAGCTTTAAAAACGCACAGCTCCTTGGAAGAGGCGCTTACTGACTGGGACAAGACCCGGACCGACACGAACAACAATCTGGTCAGATTCGGCAACCAACTCGGGCGCGCGCTGGTCCTGGAGATTCCGGATTGGTCGCATATGGACGCCGCGAGCATGGAGCAGTGGTTCAGCTCGATAGTGACTATCGAAACAGAAGTGCTCGATCCGAATCTCGCTAAACAAGGCCCGGAGGGGGCAAGGCAAGGGGCAGGGACAGACTGACGCGGTAGCCCAGTGTGTTGGCTGCAGATTGGTGGCGCCGTATACGTGGTTTTGCCCAGCTCTTGAGGATCAAAAAAGCGTCGCTCGAACTAAGTGCCCCTCACAAAACTCAGTCTTGTACCGGAAGCCTGGATACCTGCTTGCGGAGGTATGACACAAGAAAGCCTGTCATTCCCGTGGAAACGGGAATCCAGGGGGAGGGGATTGGCGCGTTACCCATATGCCTCGGAGCGTTTTGTTAAGCGTGCTGAGAGCTGCCCCTGCCAACGCCCGTCCACGCACCGGTTGGTAGGACTCACAATATAAATTTGATACTAGGAATATCTCTGAGGATATTGAGTATGGTATTCCGCTCTTCCTCACTGTTTACCTGCATGGACAAATGAAATGAAGTGAACTTGCCGGTCTTACTTTGGCGAGACTCACTAAATTGATACTCAAAAGCCTTGAGCACA
Organism: uncultured Binatia bacterium (SeqCode); assembly: GCA_963581605.1. GTDB lineage: Bacteria > Desulfobacterota > Binatia > Bin18 > Bin18 > Bin18. The sequence continues at coordinate 1,343 of CAUZQN010000490.1, read as the reverse complement.
ACTGGCATTGCGTCTGTAATTATTTTGTAAGACCAAATGCAAGGATACTGAATGTCTGGTTTCTCCAACTCGTGCTCCCCTTTGTGATGTAACATCTTCCATAGCTGCTGCGACTTAAAACTTCAGCTGACTTCGACAGGCGTCACTGCCGGCCGGGTGATAGTCGATCACCAGCGTAGCTCCAGGCGAACAGCTGATCCCTGCGTCCCCGCCCAACGGATCGGAGCACACGTCCCTCCCGGGGAGGGGTTTATGATAGTGCATTTTTGGGCAGGATGGTCTCTCATACAGCCACCTGGTTGAGTCTTTTGCTTCTCGCTGCAGCAATTCTGCCGCTGCCTCGGCAGCGGACTGTCTTGCGTCGTCGGCTTCCCGCTTCGGCACTTCCAGCGCTGCCTCAGCTGCTCCCTCAGCGGACTGACTTGTATTATCGGCTGCTCGCTTCGGCATTTCCGCTGGAGCCTGGGCAGCGCCCGCTGGTGTTTCGGCAGCGTCCTCATCTGACTGACGGTTGGGGAAGTCTGCGGATGGTGGGCCTATGTCTTCCCACTGGTGTGTGTATGGATTAAAAGATTTTCCCCATTCCTGAGCCGACACGTGTGTCATGGCTAGAGGCAAGAACCCTATGCTAAGACCGAGTAGCGTGATGAGTGGCATATATCGTATGGAGCGTTGCATAATATCTTTCTTGGTCCGCCTGAGTCAGTAAGACAGCCACCGTGGTGTTGTCACCCTTAGTCTCGCGGCGTGTAAGCCGGTCACTATTATAGTGTCAACTGAATTTCCAAGGAATAGCACAGAAGACTGTTGTGGTAGACACGTAGACACGTCTTGGGTCAGTCCAGTAGAGTACGCGTATGCAGTTCTCTTGTTCTCCGGATGATGGTTTTGAAGACGAGGACGAACGGTGTCCGTGTTCCATACTCATTCGATGGCCACAGCCAAAAGTCTTGGAAAAATGGCCGCCGAAGTGACTCGCATCTTTATAGCGCAAAAGACGTAAAGCTTGCCTTTATTGCCCGGAAACTCTATAGAAATGGAAAGAACGATGTGCTGATTGATCGGACCAAGATCGGGAAGATCACGAATATCGTTACAGTCATTAAAGTTAAGGAGGGCTCCATATGGCTAATTGTGATGTGCATATTAAGGGGGGGACTGTTGTTGATGGGTCGCGTGTCCCGCGCTTTCGGGCTGACGTATGGGTGAAAGATGGGAAAATCGCCCAAATCGGCGGACGCGCGCCGGGGAGCGCCAAGAAAGTTATTGATGCTGATGGGCTTATTGTCGCGCCCGGCTTTGTTGATCTGCATACGCATTACGACGCTCAGATCCGCTGGGAC
>CAUZQN010000489.1:0-3408 GCA_963581605.1 uncultured Binatia bacterium (SeqCode) | reverse complement strand
CCTTGCAGACCTAAGCAGACGCCGAAAACCGGCAGGTTACGGTGTAACACAGCCGTTAAGGTTTCAGAAACTTGGAAGTCTTTCGGTTCGCCCGGACCAGGAGAGAGCACGACAAGGTCAGGCCGGTGCACGTCGAGTGCGTCTTGTGGAAAACCGGCGCGCAGAGTGGTGACTTCAGCCCCGGTCTGACGAAAATAATTAGCTAGGGTATGAACAAACGAGTCTTGATGGTCGATGAGGAGAATTCTCTTGCCTTGGCCAGTTGGTGGGAAAGGCATGCCTTTTTCTGGAGTAAACCCACGCGGGCGTCGGATGGCGTCGAGAAATGCAGAGGCTTTGATATGCGTCTCTTTCTCTTCCGCCTCAGGGTCAGAGTCGTACAGGAGGGTTGCCCCGGCCCGTACTTGGGCGACACCCTCTTTGAGACGAATCGTGCGTAAGGTGAGACCGGTGTTGAGGCTGCCGTTAAACCCCATCAGGCCCACTGCGCCGCCATACCAGGCGCGGGGTGATTTCTCATGATCCTCAATAAACTGCATGGCCCAGGCTTTAGGCGCGCCAGTGACGGTTACTGCCCAGGTATGAGCCAAAAACGCATCCAGGGCGTCAAACTCTTCCCGTAGATAGCCCTCAACATGATCAACCGTGTGTATGACCCGTGAATACATCTCGATCTGGCGTCGGCCTATGACGCGCACGCTGCCCGGCTTGCAGATGCGAGATTTATCGTTACGGTCCACGTCGGTACACATGGTCAGTTCCGACTCTTCTTTCTTTGAGGTGAGCAGCTCCAGGATCTGGTCTGCGTCTGTAAGCGCATCCTGGCCACGGGCGACTGTGCCGGCGATCGGACATGTTTCAACCCGGTCGCCTTCTACCCGCACGTACATTTCGGGTGAGGCTCCAACCAAGTATTCGTCTTGTCCCAGGTTGATTAAAAAACCATACGGGGAAGGGTTACGTTCACGCAAACGCCGGAACAGCTCGGCCGGAGAAGCTTGGCAGGGTTCGAAGAACGTTTGTCCAGGGACCACTTCAAAGAGGTCGCCGCATTTAAACGCTTCTTTGGCAGTCGCGACGCCTTTGGCGTATTCTCCTGGTTCATGGTCACAGCTTTGTTGTACTTTTCCCTGACCGGTATACGGCTGACTTTCACCTGTGCGTGGCATGCCATGTGTCGAGTACCCGTCCACCTCAAACTCATATCGACGGCGCATAGCCCACTCGCGCCTATGGTCAATGACAATCAATTCATCCGGCAAATACAGCACCAGGTCACGTTGGTCAGCCGGACGTTCGAGACGTAATTTTAAGGGTTCAAACTGAAAGGCCAGGTCGTAGCCGAATGCACCATACAGACCGAGATGTGGCTCAGCCGTGCTATAGAAGAGTTCAATCAAGGCACGTAACAAAGAGAAGATGGACGGTTGTTTGCTGCGCTGTTCCTCGGGAAAGCGCTCTGCAGTCGGTTTGATGGTGCCGCTGAGGTCTTCGTCCTGGATTTCAAACGAGGCAACTGCGGGGAGATGTTGGACGACTGCTGTAATCACAGGCAAGAGCAGTGCACCACGCTCATTTAAGGCTGACACACGAAAGTCCAGACCACGACAGACCACGGCCAGGGGTGGGTTGATAAAACCCATATCCCAGCGTGTATACCGACCGGGATATTCGTAGCTTGAGGTAAACAGGGCGCCGCGCCGGCTGTCGAGTGCATCTAAGACAGGCTCGATGGTGTCTGCCACCGGCAGATCGTCGACCACCCGGTGGACGGTCACGCCACCCCGGGTGTGATAATGGTCGATGTTTTGCAATAGGGACGAAATATTGGCCACACTATCCTCCATTGTTCTGGAGCCGGGCGTATATGAAAAAGACCGCGACCTTCGATGAGGTGACGGTCCAAAAAAAGGAAAAGCCGCCTCATATCTCAGGCGGCTCCGTGTACAGTCGTTATACTACGTCCGGGCCACCTCCTAAGGTAGCCACCACCAATTCTGATTGTTAGGAGGATTCAACACAATTTATTTATATACCAAGTTAAACGATACAAAGCAAATAGACAGCTTCTATCCTTTCCTGGAGAATAAGGAACAGCTTGCAAGAGTCTGACCTGACTATGAAAAGACCAGCTCTCATAGGACGAAAGATTTCTTTGCGCTCTTTAGACGGTAAGGACGCTGCAACCTTTGTTCCGTGGGTGAATGATCCAGAAGTCATACGCATGCTGGCGATTGGGACGCAAACGTTGGATGTGCGGGCTGAAGAAGTATTTATTGAAAAGACCAATGCGAGTGCACATAATGCGTTATTCGGCATCGTGCTGAAGGCCACACATCAACTCATAGGCTCAACCGGACTGGACCACATAGACTTCAGGAATAGGCGGGCTAATTTTGGCATTATGATAGGTGAGAAAAGCGAGTGGGGAAAAGGCTACGGCACTGAGGCCACCGCGCTTATGGTCCAATATGCCTTTGTCGTGCTCGATCTGAATCGTGTTCAGTTATTCGTATACGGGTACAATCCCTATGCCATTCGCGCATATGAAAAAGTGGGTTTTCGACACGAAGGCGTTCTGCGCCAGGATCATTTTTATGCTGGCCGCCAATGGGACACGATCGTAATGGCGATAGTGCGGGACGAGTGGGAGAAGAGAAACTCCTAAAAATCCCCTCCCTGGAGGGGTGGCCGTCCGACCTTTGGTCGGTGGCCGGGTTGGGTTCCCCTCGTCCGCCTGAAACACACCCCGCCGCTACGCGGCACCCCTCTCAAGAGAGGGGAGATGAATTAATAATGCACAACGCCTTCCTTATCGGAACACGCATCTATCTCAGACCCCTTGAGCTAGAAGACATTCCTACTCTGGCCAAGTGGCTAGCTCGTTCAGAAGTGCAAACCGCTCTCGATCTTTTCTACCGCCTGCCTGATCGGTCCGCCAAAGAAGTCTTTCTGGAATACGTCAAAACAGATGAGAACGACGTAGCGCTCGGCATAATGGAAAAAGCGACCGATACTTTGCAGGGCTTCATTGGCCTCAATCGCATTGACTCGAAAAATAGCCATGTCCAATTAGGGTTTTTTATTGGTGGGCAAAGCCCAAACACCGAAGAATACGAGGCTGAAGCAGTTCATCTCATTGCGAAGTATGCGTTTGAGACCCTCAATATGAACCGTATCTGGCTTCACGTTGATGCCTCTGATAACCACGCGATCCAAAGATTAGAAAAAGCGGGCTTCAGCCACCAAGCCACTCTCTGCCAAGATCGTTACAGCGAGGGAGGTTATTTAGACACGGTTGTGATGGGGATGTTGCGGGGGAGCGTGGGGAGAGCGGAATGATTCGTGGGGCAGACGTCACGAAAATTCTTCATGATTCGTAAACCCCTAATTAAATTGTATTTTTAT
>CAUZQN010000488.1:0-3413 GCA_963581605.1 uncultured Binatia bacterium (SeqCode) | reverse complement strand
CTCACCGGCGTGGGGATTCGCAAGGTTCCCGTGTACCGCCGTCCGACAGTTGCTCTCATTTCAACCGGGGATGAAATCGTCCCACCCGAAAAGACGCCAAGACCGGGACAGATTCGGAATGTCAATCAATACTCGTTGCGAGCCATGATTGCCGAGTGTGGCGGTGAGGTGACCGACCTAGGAGTCATAAAAGACGACGCGCAGGCATTTACCCAGGCCATGACCACAGCCCTCAAAGTTGCCGACGTGGTCATGATTTCCGGTGGCAGCTCGGTTGGCATAAAAGACATGGCCCTAGATGTGATTCGTTCGTTTCCGCGCTCCGAGCTGTTCTTTCACGGTATTTCGATTGCGCCGGGCAAACCAACGATTTTTGCCAAAGCAGCAGGCAAGCCGGTCATGGGCCTGCCGGGCCATCCCGTATCCGCCCTGGTTGTGTTTGCGTTGTTCGGTGCACCGCTGGTGCGCATGATCGGTGGCGAGTCTGCTGACACTGCCTTTATCCCGCTACGGACAGTCCGGGCACGGCTGGCCCAAAATATTGCTTCCGCACCCGGACGCGAAGATTATGTGCGGGTGAGGCTCCGCAACGACACCGGCTCTCAGCTTGCCCAGCCTTTGCCAGGAAAGTCAGGCGCGATCTTCAGCCTTGTTCAAGCCGATGGCATGGTGTGTATCCCACATAACGAAGAAGGCCGCGAGGCTGGAGAAGAAGTGGAGGTCATTTTATTTTAGTGTTCACTATGCACGACCATCATACGGCTAGACATCCATCCCCCAAGACGGAGCGCAAACGCTATCTCAAAAAGAAGTCGCTCGGCGAAGCGCTTGGCGTCTTCCTAGGAGCAGTACTACCACACACGAAAACCGAATGTGTGGCAGTTGAAAAAGCGCTGCATTGCACCACGGCTGGGCCTATTTTTGCGGTTTTGTCCGCCCCGCATTATCACGGCGCGGCCATGGACGGCATTGCCGTGCGGGCTGAGGATACTTTTGGAGCAAGTGAATTCTCTCCTCTGACTCTCAACCGAGTCGCGAAGAACAGGCAGCGAAGTCAGAAGAATAAAGACGCAGCGTCTCAGCTACCGTTTCAATACGTGGACACGGGCAACCCGCTCCCGGCCTGGGCCAATGCGGTCATTATGATTGAGCGGGTGTTCAAGAAGAATGACACAGAGGTTGAGATTCGGGACGCCTCAACCCCGTGGCAGCATGTCCGCCTCGTGGGAGAAGACATTGTTGCCACTGAGCCGCTCTTGCCGCGCGGGCATAAGCTACGGCCATATGACCTTGGCGCTCTGCTTGCCGCCGGCCATACTAAAATTTCGGTGGTTGCCCCGCCGACCGTAGGTATTATTCCAACCGGCTCTGAGTTGATTGAGCCCGGCGACCCTGCCAAGCCAGGCCAGATTATTGAATTTAACTCGCGGATAACCGGCGCCTTTGTTGAAGAATGGGGCGGTAAGCCAAAACGTCTGCCGCGTGTCGTTGATGATCTCAAACCCATTACCCGTGCACTGGCAAAGGCAGTCAAAAATCATGACATTGTGATCATCATTGCCGGTTCCTCGGCCGGTGAGCATGACTTTACCGTCCGAGCCTTAGAGTCGCAGGGTGACATCCTCGTGCATGGCATTGACGTCATGCCCGGTAAGCCCGCGATTCTAGCCGTGATTAACGGCAAACCGGTAATTGGCCTACCCGGCTATCCGGTCTCAGCCGTAGTCATCTGTCAGCAGGTCCTACGCAAACTCATCGCCCATTATCTAGGCCGTCCGGCAGAAGAACCGCAAAAGATCCGAGCCGTACTGCCGCGTAAGGTCCCTTCACGCCTCGGTCTGGAAGAGTTTGTACGAGTGAACCTCGGTCGGGTTGGAGACAAGATCGTTGCTACCCCTATAGGACGCGGTGCCGGGGTCATCACCACCATGGTCAAGGCCGACGGGGTTTTGCGTATTCCCGCTTTGGACGAAGGCTTGAACGCTGGACAAGAGGTCACCATCGAACTGCTGCGTTCGGCTGAAGAAATCGACAATACCATTTTGTTTACCGGCAGTAACGACCTCACCATAGGCGTGCTCAACGATCAGCTTCGGGCGCATTATCCCGGCCTCAAAATATCAGCCAGCAATATCGGCTCGCTGGGCGGTCTCGCGGCACTCAAGCGCGGCGAAGCACATATGATCGGCACCCACCTGCTGGATCCTGCCACTGGAGTGTACAACCTGCCGGACCTGAAAAAACAAAAACTGTTGGCCAAGTCAGTCGTGATGACGCTGGTCATTCGGGAGCAAGGGCTGATTGTTCCTCAGGGCAACCCAAAAAGGATCAAAAACCTCAGAGACCTGACACGCAAAGATGTGGCCTTCATTAACCGCCAACCCGGCGCCGGCACGCGCGTGCTATTGGACTATAAGCTCGACAAGCTACGTATCAAGCCAAACCGCATCAAAGGCTATGAACGCGAAGAAACCACCCACATGGCCGTGGCCGTGGCCATTGCTAGCGGCCTGGTTGATACCGGCCTAGGTGTGAAGTCAGCGGCTAAAGCCTTGGGCCTCGACTTTGTTCCCGTCGAGCGTGAGGAATACGATCTCGTCTTTCAGAAGGATTTTTTCAATAGTGACACAGGACAACGGCTGGTTGAAGTCATTCGTTCCGACTCCTTCAAGCAAGCCGTTGAGCAGCTCGATGGCTACGAGACGACAAAGACAGGGATGGTAAAAAAGGGATAAGAGGCTCACCCGGTCAAGCAGCAGTGCCTGCGCTATAAGGGATAGTCTCAAGACTAGGAACACATTTTATATGGTTTCCATTTGATTATTCGCTATTCGCGTTCATGCTTCGACAGGCTCAGTACGAACGGGCTCCCCAACCGGTAGGACCTTTTCCGCTCACCCTGAGCTTTTCGAAGCCTGTCCTGAGCAACGCCGAAGGGGGCGAGCCATATGCTTTCCCGCTTTGCCCGCGACTGTCCCCCCTAACCTCTCACTATGACAAACAACACGCCCGCCGTGGCCAGCTTTCACCGGATAAGTTGGTTATTCGTATGGGTTCTGCTAGCCGGAATCTTGCTGCCTCGCTTGGCCGCTTGGGGCATGTTCCATGATGGTGTGACGTATGCAACTATCAGCAGGAATCTCTCCATAGGGCTGGGACAGTGGTGGAAACCCTATTATACGGCAACATTACATCCTGAATTTTATGAACACCCGCCATTAGTGTTCGTTATTCAGTCGTTTTTCTTTACATTATTTGGTGACCATTATTTGGTGGAAAAATTATACTCGTTCACAACGATGCTTTTGTCTTTAATCGGTATTGTATGCCTTTGGCGTTTTGTAACAGAGCAAGAGGATAATTTTCGCCGTTATACTTGGCTTCCCATATTGCTCTGGCTGGCCATGCCTCGA
>CAUZQN010000487.1:0-3415 GCA_963581605.1 uncultured Binatia bacterium (SeqCode) | reverse complement strand
AGGAACTGACAAGAGACGACCTGCTGGGCTGGCAAAAAATCACCGCTCAGAAAGGCTGGGGAGCACCGGATTGGCCTGAGGAGTGGGGCGGAACAAACTGGACGATGGTGCAGCGCCATATCTTTGACGAAGAGTGCGGATACGCGGGCTGTCCGCCGCGTATCCCTTTTGGCGTCTCCATGTGTGCTCCGGTGTTACATAAATTCGCCACGCAAGAACAGAAGAAACGGTTCCTACCAGGGATGTATAATGGCGATGTTTTTTGGTGCCAGGGGTACTCTGAACCCGGCTCGGGTTCAGATTTGGCCTCCCTCAAAACCAGCGCCGTGCGTGACGGCGACACCTATCTGGTGAATGGCCAGAAGACGTGGACCACCTGGGCGCAGCATGGGGACTGGATCTTTTGTCTAGTTCGGACCAATCCCAACTTACCCAAAAAGCAACAGGGTATTTCGTTTTTGCTGATTGACATGACAACACCAGGCATTACTGTCCGACCTCTCATTCTCATGGACGGTGGGCACGAGGTAAACGAAGTCTTTTTTGATGATGTTCGCGTGCCTGCCGAGAATCTGGTGCATGAAGAAGATGACGGCTGGACGGCGGCCAAATATCTGCTCGGCTATGAGCGGCTGGGCACAGGCAATACGGGCGCTTCAAAGCGCGATGTCCTGCGGCTCAAAGAGGTAGCCACACGACAGCTCAAAAACGGAAAGCCGTTGATTGAGGATGCACGCTTCCGTGACAGGCTGTCCCGGGTGGAAGTCGAACTCATGGCGCTGGAGATCACGAATTTGCGTTTTCTCGACCAGATGCGAGGCGGTAGGCCACCTGGGGCAGAAGTGTCTTTACTCAAGATACGCGGGACGGAGATTCAACAGGCGCTTACCCAGCTGATGGTTGACGCCGTTGGACCGTTTGCCCAACCGTTCCGGCCGCTTGAATCTACTGAGTTCGACCAGGTCACGGCAAATATTGCGCCTCGCTACTGTAACTATCGCAAGACCTCGATCTATGCCGGCTCCAACGAGATCCAGCGTAATATCATCGCCAAAGCCTCGCTCGGCCTCTAAACAACAGGCAACAGGAGAACAGACTGTGAATTTCGATCATACCGAAGAGCAGCGACTGCTTGCCAATAGCGTGCAGCAATTCCTGGGCAAAGACTATACCTTTGAGGCACGGAAAGAGATCATCGAGTCACGAGACGGCTATAGCGATCAGGTCTGGGCAACGTTTGCTGAGATGGGTTTGCTGGGTCTGCCGTTTCCCAGCGATGTGGGTGGCTTTGACGGCAGCGCGGTCGATCTCATGCCCGTCATGGAGGCGATTGGCGATGGCTTGATTGTCGAGCCGTATATTGCCAGTGTTGGCCTAGGTGGGCAGTTCATTGCCCGAGGCGGAAGTGAGGCGCAAAAAAAATCCATCCTGCCTGCCCTCATTGAAGGCAAGTGTAAACTCGCCTTTGCCCAAACCGAACGCGAAGCACGCTATGATCTCGCCCACGTCGCCTGCCGCGCGCAGAAGTCCGACAACGGCTACACCCTAGATGGCGAGAAATATGTTGTCCTCCACGCGCCCTGCGCGGATACGTTTATTGTGTCAGCCCGTACCGCCGGGAACACGACCGACACGCACGGCATCAGTCTGTTCGTGGTCAATCGTCATGCTCCAGGTGTCATGCTCAAACCGTATCGCACGCTTGATAACCTGCGCGCCGCAGACGTGAGCTTCTCGGCTACGGTTGTTCCCGCTGATAGCCTGATCGGGACAGCAGGTGAGGCACTGCCACTGATCGAAGAAGTAGTGGATTACGCGACTGCCTTGCTGTGTGCCGAAGCCGTCGGCGCTATCAAATTTGCCAACGACAGCACGCTGGAGTACCTCAAAACCCGGAAACAGTTCGGTGTCCCGATTGGTTCGTTTCAGGCGTTGCAGCATCGCATGGTGGACATGACCATCATCCATGAACAGGCTAAATCCATGGCCTGTCTGGCCTGTGTCAAAGTAGACAGCGCTGAGGCTGACGAGCGGCGGCGGGTGATCTCTGCGGCGAAGATCCATATTGCCGACTCCTGCCGCAAGGTGAGTCAAGAAGCCGTACAGTTGCACGGTGGTATGGGTATGACTGAAGAGCTGAAAGTCAGCCACACCTTCCGGCGCCTGACCATGATTGCTCAGACTTTCGGCGACGCGGACCATCACCTCGAACGTTTTGCGGCATGTGGCTGACCGCACGGGCCGTGAGCAGCTCATTAGCCCGGTGCCCTTCGGGCTAGAGTGAGGGTCTTGTCCAGAGATCCGTGTGTCAGCGACTGCGCCGGTAGCCCTCTACCATCACGCCGAGCAGCAGTCCGGCCAGGAAGGCGCCCAGCCCATCATGCGGGACTAGCGGGCCGACCAGCACGGCGTACAACACTAAGCTTAGCGTGGCCAGGCCCTGGCCCAGGAGGAGGGATCTCAATCACTGACTCTCGGCCGCCGGGGGTGCGGCCTCTGTCGCACCCACCACCACCCGCTGGCCTGCCAACTGCCAGGTCGCCAGAGTCAACGACGACAATGTTAGCAGAATCATACCCCACTGCGGCAGCGTCGGGATCGGGGTTGGGACAACCACCACCGTATTCCCGCCCGGGGGCACGACAACTGGCCCGCTTGGGGTATTCACGGTAATTGGGGCTGTGCTCCCCGCGCCATTTACGACGGTGAACTCGCCGGGGGTTGCGTGATCTTCGGTCACCACTGCCGTGGCCCCGGCGGGGACTTGGACGGTCGTGCTTGCGTCCGCGTTGAGGAGGATCTCGATTGCCGGACTGCCGGGCGCGTTTACCACGCTGAATACCCCCGGGGTCGCGGGATCGTCGGTCACGGTGGCGGTGGCCCCAGTGGGGATCATGACGATGCTACCGCCGCTGAGGACGATTTCGATCGGGCCCATCGTCACCTGTATTTGCAAAGAGCCACACACGAATTCACCGGCATCGCCGTTGGTGAGCAGCACAGGCAGAGTCTCAGCGCACAGCTGCACCACGGCGGTGCCGACCCCACCGCCCGCAGCACGTAGCCGCACCCCTGTGGCCGGGAGCGGGGCCTGGGCGAGCACCTGGAGATCGGCGCGGGTACGGATGGAGCCAAACGTCGTTCCCCCCAGGTGTTGCGTCGTAAAATCATTGGAGAACACGGCACTCTGATCGGTGAAGGTGCCATTCACAGTACCGTCAATCGGATTCGCGATGCCGTCGCCATCGTCATCACCCGAGTTCGTAAACGTACAGGTGACCGTCTCACCGGGATCCAGGTCGATGGTCGCCACGTTCGTGCCCGCCGTGGTACTACCGCCGTCCGGGTCTACACACGCCACGGTGGTGGTATAGCCGGCCACGGCGGCCTCGGTCACCGTAAACGTGCCGGGGGC
>CAUZQN010000486.1:0-3418 GCA_963581605.1 uncultured Binatia bacterium (SeqCode) | reverse complement strand
CAAAAACGTCTTGATTGATCCTTTGGATGAGACCAGCGTGGCCCCCACCGCAATCAGGCCGGTCAGGATATGAATAATGACATAGACAGACAGCTGGCGAGTCAGATAATAGGCCACTCCCGCAAAGAAGAGCAGAATGACTCCAACCACCCCGTAAAACGAACTCAGACGCGCCATGCGATTACCTCCAGCGCAGCGATTCAACCGAACGCTGGGTTAAGAACAAAGACAGCACGATGAGACTCATGAAGTAGACCAAATTTCGCGTGTCAACGACTCCTTTGACCATCTCGGCAAAGTGTTCTGTGGCCGACAGATAGCGCAACACCGGCCCGAGAATATCGCCGGCCGTGTTGGCCGGCCAGCCGATCATGTAGAGCAGCAGGGTAGCAACCAACCCGCTGACGGCGGCAATGATCTGGTTTTCCGTGAACGATGAGGTCAACAGCCCGACGGCGGCAAAGGCTGTGGCCAGGAGGAGCAGCCCAAGATAGCCTGCCAGCATGACGCCGATTTCCGGATTCCCGAATACCATCAGGATGAGCGGATAGACCCCGGTCATACCAATCATGATGCAGATGAATAGGAAACAGGCGAAAAATTTCCCTAAAACAATTTCTCCAGTGCGTAAGGGAGAGGTCAGCAATAATTCATACGTCCCGTCTTTTTTCTCCTCGGCGTACGCCCGCATGGTGATCATGGGAATGAGGATGACGAGAACGATGGACAGATTATGCATTAACGGGGAGATGACAAAGTCGTTGAGATTTAACTGGTCCGCCGCTCCTTGTTGGAATTGAGTGTAGATGTTGAGGTATAGATTAAATTGCGACAGGAGGTTAAAGAAAAACCAGCCACCCAAGAGTAAAAATCCGGTCAGTACGACATAGGCAACGGGTGAGACAAAATAGGAGTGTAGCTCTTTGCGAATAATCGTGAGCACGTTTCTCATTTCACCGCCTCCTCAACCACCGCAGCGCTCTCCACAATCTCACCAGAGTCTTCTTGCGCAATGGCGCGGAGAAAAACGTCTTCGAGGGTCTGACCCTGGGTTAGATTTTCGATCATGTCTTCAACCACAACTCTGCCGGCGTTGATGATAACGACTTTCTCACACACTTGGACGACTTCCGGCAGGATGTGGGTGGAGAGTATAACTGTATGTTCGCCGGCAAGCTCCTTCATCAGATTGCGTATGCCGATGATCTGCTGTGGGTCAAGGCCGACTGTGGGCTCGTCGAGAACCAGCACGTCCGGGTTATGGATAATGGCTTGGGCTAGACCGACCCGCTGGCGATAGCCTTTGGAAAGATAGCCGGTGACGCGATCCGCAACGTCAGTCAAGCCACAGCGGTTGAGGACCCTATCCAGCGCATCCGGAATTGCTGCGCGCGGCATGCCTTTGATCCGCGCCACAAATCGTAGATAGGCCGTGACCGTCATATCGTTATACAGCGGCGGGGATTCCGGTAGGTAGCCAATGCGTTTGCGGGCCTCAAACGAGTCATCAAAGATGTCGAACCCGGCGACTTTGACCGTTCCTGCCGTTGCCGGCATGAAACCGGTAATGACCCGCATGGTAGTGGTTTTTCCGGAGCCGTTCGGTCCCAAAAATCCGAGAATCTGACCTGACTCAACCCGGAAAGATACCTCCGATACAGCAGTCAAGTCGCCATAACGTTTGGTGAGATTTTGGACTTCTATCATGATCTTGAGTGTGTCTTGGAATGGGCGAGCGTTGGTAGGAATAATAAAAATTTTGCTGTTGGCAGCAATCTTTAAGGCCGGTTTCCTCTCTTGTCAAGCGGCCGAATAAAAAAGTACTTTGCCTGGCAGTATTGGACGTATCAAATCCACAGGCATTCAGATTACTTATCTTATCCCTTGTCCCTGACCAATGGCCTGTGCCTGGGGAGTTCCACGGGGCGAAAGCTCTCGGTATCATAAGGGGGATGCCTCAGCTCCGTATCGTTCGTGCTGAATAGAATATCCTGATTAACGTCTCACTAAGGATGCTGGAAAACGGTGGAAATAAGCGACTGGGAACTCGTTCGGCGCTGCAAGCTCGATGATCGGCAGGCATTCCGTGAACTGGTGGAACGCTATCAGCGGAAAGTCGTGGCCATTGCGCTCGGAATGCTGCATGATCATGAAGACGCCCTCGATGTTGCCCAAGAAGCGTTTACCAAGGTTTTTACTAATATCCATAAGTTTAAGGGAGAATCAAGTTTTTATACCTGGCTGTACCGGATTGTGGTGAATTTGGCGATTGATCGGCAGCGCCAACGAAGCCGTAGAGCTGTGTTCGAGCGACGTCAGTCGGGAGGAGAGGACGATGGAGATTGGATTGAGAGTATCCCCGACCGGGACGGACCTGACCCATCGGACCAAGTTGCCGATAGAGAACGTGGACAACGAATTCGGGCGGCGATTGACGAGTTGACGCCTGCGCATAAAGCGGTCATATTACTAAGAGCCGTCGAAGGACTATCCTACGAAGAGATCAGCCAAGTGTTACAGTGTTCCAGGGGGACCGTGATGAGCCGCCTGCACTATGCCAGGAAAAGGCTGCAAGCACGCCTGCCGCGTGATCTCTAACCAATCATAATTTCCCCGCGTATGATCCATATCCACTTAGACCTGTTGTTTTCTTCTTGTCTCTCTTGTGGGAGGCAGACGACACGATAAGACTGGAAGATGACGTATGGCGCGCTGCTCTCATTCCGAACGTCTTGTCTCTCTGTTATGCGATGGCGCGCTTGATAACGCTCTCCATCGCGAAGTGGCTTTCCAGATCGCCGATTGCCCTGTTTGTACCCGCCGGATGAATGTCATCGAACGAGTACAGGAAGTTCTATATCAAACACTTGATGAAGAAGTAGCGCACTTGGACTTCTCGGACTTTTGGACCAACGTCGAGCGGCGACTCGCCGCTCCGCCGCTTTCTGTCTGGAGTCGTGTGTCGAGCCGGTTACGACTGTGGCGGCTGCAGTGGCAACCCATTTTCTCGTGGAACGGTCCTGTGTGGGCAACGGCGACGGCGCTCCTCATTTTTGTGGCTGTGCTCTTGACCCGCTCTCCTGTTCTAAGGCGAGCTGGCTCAGCACCTTCCGAAAATCCGCCGGTTATGCTCGCTGTAAACAATCAGGCCCAAATCGCATCACTCTCTGCGACAGCGACCGTGTTCGTTTGGAATGAACCGACGAGCAATGCTACTGTTATTTGGGTTGATGGCGCACCGGGAGGAGAACTGCCGTGAAGCGGTGTTACTGGACCTTTCCCACTCCGGCTATCATAGGGCTGCTCCTGTTGGCCTCGTCAGCCAGTGCGGATGACATGATCAATCTGCGCGTCGAGACTGTCTTAGCAACAGATACATCACAAGAATTTGATAATCGTCTCACCGGGATGCGCTCCA
>CAUZQN010000485.1:0-3419 GCA_963581605.1 uncultured Binatia bacterium (SeqCode) | reverse complement strand
CAAACTCAATAAATGCGTCTGTTCGTACCATATCCCAAAGACTCTCTCTACTCTTGTGTTATGAATTATCTAAATACGTTATACTGCCGATCGATTATTGATTCTTATGTCTTTCGATTATGCATCCAAGTGGGGCGTCCTCTTTAACGGCGATAAGCTGTCGCTCGACAATATCCTGTCCTTCGCCCGCCAGGCAGAAGATGCCGGAGCCGAGAGCATCTGGGCTGCCGAGTTATGGCGTGATGCCTTTGTCCCACTTACAGCCATTGCCAGTGTCGTCAAAAGGGTGCGGCTGGGAACCGCAGTGGCCCATTTTGCGCGTCCGCCTATGCTGACAGAACTGGGCGCTATGTCGCTGGCCGAGTACACCCAGGGTCGTTTCATTCTCGGCCTCGGGACGGCACCCAAAGAATGGAATGAGAAATGGCACGGTCTGGAATACCGCAAACCGGTCACTCGCATGCGTGAATATGTTGAATGTATCCGAACCATGTGGACCGGTTCGCCAACCAGAGCCGCCAATTACAGCGGCGAGTTTTATCAGCTCCGAGACTATCGGCGCCTGACCGAGCCACGCTATAGCAGCGTGCCTATTTACCTTGCGGCCGTCTTGCCGCGCATGATACAGCTTGCTGGTTCGCTCGCTGACGGTATCATCCTGAACGTCCTCAATACCCCGCGCTATTTCAGCGACGTCGTTCATCCCAACCTCAAAAAAGGCCTCAGCGCTGGAAAGTATTCTCAAGGATATGTTGCCCAAGAAAATTTTGAGATCTGCGCAGTCAAATGCTGCGCGGTGAATAGCGACCCTCAGCAGGCACGTGCTTTGGCTCGGCATGCGGTCGCCTTTTATGCCACCCTGCCCTATTTCGATATTATTCTCGATCCTATGGGCTTTAGGCAAGCAAAGCTGAAAATCCGAGACGCTATGGCCCGCAACGACGTACCCGCCATGCTTGGGGCGGTCACTGACGATATGGTCGAAGCCCTCGTCTTGGCCGGAACAGTAGATGATGTCCGGCGTCAATTACGAGCCTTTGACGGACTTTTTGACACCCTGTTGCTGCTCAGCCCGTCTTTCGCCGCAGACGCGGAAGAAGTTCGAGAAAATAACGCCGCGATGATTGCCGCCTTTGCCGAATAGCGCTATGTAGATTCCACTGTATTGAATGGAGGGTCCGATATGGAAACGCAATTGCAACACGCCGTTCTTCCCGAAGCCACGCATGACGAGTTCGCTCGGCAGAATTTTGTCCAAAGCCTGAAGGTTCACCTAGCCACGAAGGTCTCACCCGGGAACAAAACCGTGTATGAACGGCGTGCGGCGCCACGCTTTGAGCGTGAACATCAACGCCTGCCCCAAGATCGGCATGAAGTCCGCAGCGTGATGAAGAACGAGCCCAATTATCAGATGTGGAGCACGCTGCTGCGCACGAGCCAGGAAATGATGTGGGAGTCGGTCAATGTGAGTGTTGAGCGGCAACTGCCGCAGCTATGTCAGCGAGCCGCAACGAACGGCAGCACGCTGGGCTCGCTGACTCTGGACCATGACCTCGCCACCCCAGCCTACCACACAGCGGTGGACATTCACTGTCAGCCGGGTGGCTATCATACTGAGCTCGGACCAGACGATGTCGCGGCTGGAGCGACGTATGACCGGGGCGTCTATATCTACGCCATGAGTCGTCTCGGTCCCTTGAACGATGAGATGGGCCAGTCCGTCGTGCTCCATCTCAAAGACCGGCATGCGGACTTTCGGCCGCGGCGCATCCTCGATATGGGCTGCACCGTCGGGCATAGTACCCTACCCTATGTTGATGCGTATCCCGACGCAGAAATCTTTGCCATCGACGTCGGCGCGCCCGTCCTGCGTTATGCGCATGCCCGGGCAGAATCGCTCGGCAAACGCGTCCGCTTCTCTCAGCAGAATGCCGAACATACAAACTTTGAGGACAGCTCTTTTGATTTGATTGTCTCGCACATCTTGCTGCACGAGACATCCAGCAAAGCCATGCGCAATATTATGCAAGAAGCTCACCGGCTCCTGAAGCCGGGCGGCATGATGCTGCATCAAGAAGTGCCTCAATATGAAGGCATGCCAGCGTATGACGCTTTTATATTGGACTGGGACACCTACAACAATAACGAGCCTTTCTGGGGTACGATACACTCTATGGATCTGCAAAAGCTGGCCGAAGAGTCGGGTTTTGCCGCAAACAACGTCATGCAGCTCATGATCCCCAGCGCCCTAGAGCGTGCAACAGCACGGACCAAAAAATTCCAAGGCGGCGATTTCGGCGGTGGTGGCGCCTGGTTCGTCTTTGGCGCAAAAAGATAATCCACACGCAATGCAGAACGCGTATGGCACGTAAAGCAAAAGGCAAGCGTCCGACCTTTTTCGATGATCCCCAGATCGACAAAGTCGTAGGGATCGTCATCGCCCTTGCCGGCGAGGTGTCGGTCCTGCGCGAGCGGATCGATACAATTGAGCGTATTGCGGCCGCAAAGGGCCTCTTTACCCAGGACGATATTGAAGCTTACCGCCCGGATGAGACGGTTGCGGCTGCCCGTGACGCGTGGCGTGCAGAATATATCGAACGCGTCCTTCGAGTCGTGCATGAAGAGTTAGAAGGAATAGACAAAGGCGATACTGCGGAAGCCTACGAAGCAGCCGTCCGTAATGTTTCCTCCTAGCCTGAGACTTGACGGACGATGACAACGATACGCGCATCGTTTCAAAAGGGCGGCCAGTCGGTCGCCCTTTTTGCTTGGACTGTCCGGGACTCCGTTGACGCAGTGCTGTATCCTTTTAAAATCGCGCAGATTCTCTGAAAATCCGAACAAGAAAGTGAAGATGATCTATGCCTCTCAAACTCGGTATTGACGTTGGCGGAACATTCACCGACCTCATCCTATTCGACGAAGACAGCGGCCGACAAGTCCGGGTCAAAACGCCCTCCACCCCGGCGGACCCATCAGTCGGCGTGTTGGCCGGCATCGATAAAATTTGTCGCTCAGCGAACGTCTCACCGGGTGAGATCGCCAGCATCATGCACGGCACGACGGTTGCCACGAATGCGGTTCTCGAAGGGAAAGGGGCAAGAGTCGGGCTCATCACCACCCAGGGCTTTAAGCAAATTCTCCATCTCGCCCGGTCGTGGACCCCCGGCCCGCTGGCGGGCTGGATGATTATGGAGAAACCCGATCCACCCGCAGCACTCGAATACACCCGCGAGGCCATAGAGCGTATAGACACGCGCGGTGAGATCATTACCCCGTTGGACGAAGACGCTGTGCGCACAGATCTGCAAGCGCTGGGCGCTCAGGGCATCGAAGCGCTCACCATTTCCTTAATCAATTCATATGCGAACCAAATCCATGAGCAGCAGATAAAAGAAATCGCCCAAGAGGTTCTTCCC
>CAUZQN010000484.1:0-3422 GCA_963581605.1 uncultured Binatia bacterium (SeqCode) | reverse complement strand
CATTTGCACGGTTTCCATTTATCAGTATTATACAAAGGAAAAATAGAGCGACAGTGCTATGGCGAAGCAAGACGAGTCGACAACCCTAGCGGACCAACAAGCCACGGGAGAGGCAGCAGATATTAAGATTCGCCTCACCCGGCGCCCCCCGTGGCAACCCTCCCCTCGTCTCCCCGACTATCTATTGGAAGATGAGCTCAACAAATTGATGGACCCGCGCGAGTGGAAAACCTATCGGGCGTTGTGGCGGCACTCGATCGGGTTACGCCGTACACCCCTGATCACCGCAGGCTATGCAGAAATAGGTGAGATGACAGGACTGTCACGCGCCTCGATTATTCGGGCTCTCAAAGGGCTCATGAAAAAACGTTATGTCGTCCGGATTTTGGGACCGGAAGCTAAAGGGGAAACCCGTGTGGAAAAGGCCCGGCTGCCCACGAAACCCCGCGACGGGCATCGTTATCTGGTCTGTACCTATCGCGAGATTATTGAGGGACGACTCAAGGATGGCACCCCGCTGAAGGATATCCCTGAGGGCGGCCTGTTCCCCGAAGAAATTCAGGTTTTTCGGCGTGAAGAGCAAGACCCCTTATTCTCAAGCTAACTCTCGAGCCAACGGTCTTGCATCTGGCGCAAACCTAGTGCATCTTCAGTCACGGCGTTGACAAGCCGCCGTAATGAGCACGACATTTATGAGGTATCATACAACGAGCGGACGGAGCATGCTGCTCAGTATTGCTGTAGCCCTGGCACTGAGCAGCCTTGATTTCGCCATGCCGGACCCGGCAGAAGCCCAATTCCTGGGTCAAGGTCAGCGACTGGGGAACCGGCTGACAAGCGACAGTCGGACACGTCTGCGGACCGAAAAGAAAAAGAAGGGCGAGGGGCCGGAATTGGAAGAGATCGTCCGTCGGCTCGGTAATGATCGTCCCGAAACTCGCATGGCCGCAGTGAAAGACCTGGGAGATATGCAAAACCCAAAGGTGGTTGACTACCTGATGAACGCCACGGCTGATGCCGATATTCGGGTCAAAGTCAAAGCCATTGAATACCTCGGCAAACTGCGGGCAACGGATGCTACCCCGGCGTTGGCACAACAACTGTTCCTGCGCGACGTTCACGCTGGCGTAAAAAAGAAAGTGCTCATTGCACTAGGAAAAATCGGCGACCCGCGCGGAGCCATGCCCATCATGGAGTTTCTCAAACGGAAACTCGACGAGCCAACCACAGGAACCGCGCTGTTTGCCCTCAGGGAAGTCGGCACGGAAGATGTTTTGCCTTTTCTCGACGAATTCTCGCGCGTCGAAGAATCCGTCCCGCTCCGACGGCTGGCCGCCGATGCGGCCATGGATATCCGTCATCGCCTCTCACCTGAATTTGCACCTGTTGTTCCATCGTTTGTCAAGCAAGTCGAACTCCGCGAGAAACTGAATCAGGCACCAGAGCCCTAAGCCTCAGGTCCGGTCCGCTCACAGGAGAGTGCGAGAGCGGGTTCGCCTTGCTTGGACGACATAAAGCCTTTATCTATCGGTATGCAGCGTTGCTAGGAAGGGAAGGAATGCATGAAAAATAGAGAGCAATTACGTCGCCTAGGCTCCATGGTCGGCATTATCGTCCTGTCAGGATTGCTCCTAGCGGAGTACACGCCTGTGCACGCTCTCGATCTGTTTGGTTCCAAGAAAAAAGAAAAAAAAGAAGAACAGCCGACCCAAGTTAAGCAAGTCAGCCAACTGCCGAATTTTGTCGACATTGCCAAAACAACCATGCCGGCGGTGGTCAATATTTCAACCACCCAAAAGGTGTCACGCCGTCCCCGGCGCCGACAGCCTATGCCCGGCCAGAACCCGTTTGGTGGAGGTGATCCGTTTGAAGAGTTCTTTCGGCGCTTCTTCGGTGATCGTCCTCCCCCGCGTCAGCAACGCAGCTTAGGCTCCGGTTTTATCATCAGCAAAGACGGCTATATTGTGACCAATCAACATGTGATTGGAGATGCAGAAAAGATTACCGTACGCCTCTCGGATGAACATGAGCTTGAGGCGGAAGTCATAGGCTCAGATGATAAAACCGATATTGCGCTGATCAAGATTGACTCAAAAGAACCCCTCCCGGAAATTTCGCTTGGAAGCTCGTCGGATCTGCAAATCGGCGACTGGGTCATGGCAATCGGTAATCCATTTGGGCTCGAACAAACGGTGACCGCCGGGATAGTCAGCGCCAAGGGTCGCGTCATCGGAGCAGGCCCGTACGACGACTTTATTCAAACCGATGCATCCATTAACCCCGGCAACTCGGGCGGACCCTTGTTGAATCTGCAGGGCGAAGTGGTTGGTATTAATTCAGCTATTTTCAGCCAAGGCGGTGGTAATATCGGGATTGGTTTTGCCATTCCCATTGACATGGCCAAATCGATCATTACTCAGCTGAAAGACTCGGGCAAGGTGACACGCGGCTGGCTGGGCGTCGCTATTCAAACAGTAACAGCCGAGCTCGCAAAATCATTTGATCTGGATGAACCCATGGGCGCCCTGGTTGCTGAAGTCACCGAAGGGGGACCGGCAAAAAAAGCAGGCATCCAACGCGGGGATATCATTACCCACTTTAGAGGGGAACAAGTTCCCAAGTCGCACGATCTCCCGGCCATGGTCGCGCAGAGTCCGGTTGGAGAAAAAGTGCAGGTCACCATTCTCCGCGGCGGGCAAGAAAAAACGATTCCCGTCACGCTGGGAGAATTGCCGGATCAGATCGCGCAAGCGGGCGGGCGAGAAGAAAGTGAAGCGAGCTGGGGTATGACGGTCGCCAACATCTCGGATGAACATATTCAGCGCTATCGACTCCCCGACGATCAAAAAGGCATTGTCGTCACGGAGATCGAGCCCGGCAGCCCGGCAGAAGCAGCCGGCATTCGCCCGGGCGACGTGGTCGAGGAGGTAAACCGACAAGCCGTGAGTTCCGTGAGCGATTTCACCACCGCAGTCAAAAAGGTAGAGGATGCAGAAACGCTCTTGCTGCTCGCCCGCCGGGGCAATTTCACGTCATTTTTTGCGCTACGCAAGCAAGGCTAAAATCTCACCGAGGGGCACCCTGCGGTGTCCCTCTTTCCCTTCCGTACCAGAAGCCGAGCAGCACCATCATCAGCCCACACCCCCTGTCGGGCTTTGTTAAAAATTTGCCCCGCCTGCCGACATATCATAATAGGGCGGGAGCAGAGGACGCGGCACTTTGCCGTTCTCCTTTCTGGCGCGACCTCTGTTCCCCGCTTTTTCTGCGCTAGAACAGCCGGGACGAGGACAGGCGGAAGGAGGCCGGGAATGGCCTATACCATGTATGTCAATCGTGCACAAAACCAAGCAACGGTACACCGTACAGACTGCCCTATGTACGAAACCCGACTGAATGAAAAAACCCCGCTGCGCTATTGGGCT
>CAUZQN010000483.1:0-3423 GCA_963581605.1 uncultured Binatia bacterium (SeqCode) | reverse complement strand
CGATGGAGCTGGCTTTTAAGCTCCCCGCCAACGAGATGCAGGTTCGCTCCTGCCAATGCGAATTCTGCAGCCGACAAGGGTCGCGGACAATCTCGGCTGCGGACGGACGAGCGGTTATCTAAATTGCTGCCGATCAACTCACGACGTACAGCTTTGGTACGGAGACATGCTCGGTCCTTATTTGTAAACGCTGCGGAGTTTATGCCGGCGTTATCATGGATGATGGAGACCAACTGCTGTCGATTGCCAATGCACGCGGGCTCGGCATTGAAGCATTCAAGGATCGGGATGGCACGCCGCTAACTCATGCCGGCGAGTCAACACCCGGTCGGATTGAGCGCCGTAGGTCGCGATGGACGCCGACGGAGATCCGCTACACGCTTTGAGGGCATCAATGACAACGAGCTGATGGTCATACGGTGCGGCGATCGGTGACGAGCGAGACGAGAGAAGGCCTCAAATTCGCGGAAATGGGAACAAAACATGTGCTATCGTTAAGCCGTGAAAAACCATCGCGCCTAGAAATGCCAATGCCCGAACGGCGCATGATCGACAAGCCGCTCGCCAACCGGCGCCCAGCCGGTGGTTTTGACCATCTTGGTGTTGAGGGAGGTCTCATCGATGAAGACCAGGCGGTCCAGGGCCTTGCCCATGAAGGGCTGGCGACGGGTGATCCAGACGCGACGCGCCAGCGCCACGTCAGGCCGGTGCTGCTCGGTGGCGAGCAGTGTTTTTTTTGGCTGAGCCCGAGGCGGTGAAGCCAGCCGCCGACCGACGAGCGGTGAACCGTGACATCGTGGACCTGCTCCAGTTCCAGGCGGAGCTCGTCAAGCGTCAGATCGCCCAGGCGGCCACGGACCCACGCCTCCAGGCCTCGCAACTTGCCGGCATGCCCCAGATTGCCCTGGCGTTTGGCCGCAAGCGCGCCCGTCTCGCGGCGAAGCTTGATCATGTCATTGACGAATTTCGGCGAAACACGGAAATGACGCGCCGCCTTACGGTGGCTATGCCCCTCATCGACAAACCCAACAACGCGCGCCCGTAACTCAACAGGATGTGGCTTACCCATCATTGCCCCCTATATCTGACAAGAATACAGAGAATCACATAGTATCCCCTTTGGGAATCCTGAATCTGATTACAAACGACACGCTCTAAAGTAGTTGAAACCCATATTTTTGGTGGAATTTAAATTTGGCTACAAGACCAATACGAATGGGCGCAAATTTTGCGGCTGTGGTCGCTGCCTTTTCTTTGGTCGCTGCGTTTTCTTTATTCAACAGCTTATTGTGGACATATTTAGAGTTGAGCCGCGGTTACATTCCTAGAACAGGGTTGCCTGACTGGGTTGACTATTGGGTTATCCAAGTTGTTCTTACGATTGTTTTGGCCCTGTTGGCTTTCGGAGTTGGCTTTGTTTTCCAGCTCATTCGCAACCGCCTTTCTAAGCAAGCGTTTCAAAAATAATTGATTTGAAACTGATCTGCCCCCACGAACGATACCGCTTTTTAAATCAGACCTGACACCGCTGGAGGGAAAGGCCGATACGGCTGTAGCCACATATCGCAGAGGCGGGATGGCAATGTCCGCTTCGGGTCAGGAGGACTAAACCGCTCTCGCGGTAGTTTGTTTCGGCGGATGCCGGGGGCTTTTGTTTAGGGGGCGAGTCCGTCCTGTGTTGAGATTTGAGGTTTCGACCTCACTTGACACAGGAGATTGCCATAAGCAAGCAAGCCATCAGCCCGTTGCGCCGCCGCATGATCGAGGACATGACGGCGCGCGGTTTTTCGACCGGAACCCAGCAAGGATGCTGACCGGGATAGCCGACGCCTTATGACGCTGTCGTCCCTCTCTTGCCGCATCTATGGTTGGCGGGTACCGGCAAATCCGATCTGTTCTACCCCGCCGCGTAATAGACCTCGCGCCTCTGCCAGATTGCACCGGGGCCGTCCATCGTAACGTCAGATATTTACGGCGCGAGGCCGGGCGCATATAGACTGAATGGGTTCTTATTGTATTGTGGCCCCGGAACTTGCGAAGTTAACGCGGAACAGGAGGTGACGGTGCAGATCGGCGTTGGGATGTTTTTCACGGACTACTCGATCACAGCGCCAGAGCTGGGCCGGGCCTTGGAAGAGCGCGGCTTCGAATCCCTCTGGGCGCCGGAACATTCGCATATTCCCGTCCGTACCAAGTCCCGCTTCCCGCTGTGGGATGAGATTCCGAAGAAGTACTACGACGTGATGGATCCGTTCGTCACACTGACTGCGGCGGCGGTGGCGACGAAGACGCTGAAGCTAGGAACGGGGATCTGCCTGGTAGCGCAGCGCGACCCGGTTCAGACGGCGAAGCTGGTGTCGTCGATCGACCACGTCTCTGGCGGGCGCTTCCTGTTTGGCGTCGGCAATGGCTGGAACGCGGAGGAGATGGCGGACCATGGCACTGCGTTCAAGACCCGCAACAAGCTGGCGCGCGAGCGCATCGAGGCGATGAAGGTAATTTGGACCCAGGGCAAGCCCGAGTACCACGGTGAGATGGTGGACTTTCCGCCGATGATGACCTGGCCCAAGCCCCTGCAAGAACCACATCCGCCGATCATCGTCGGTGGCTCATTCCCCTACGCCGCCCGGCGCGCGGTAGCCTATGGCGACGGCTGGATACCGCACGCCGCCCTGCCGCCCTATGACGACGTGACCGAATACCTGCCTGACTTCCGCCAGATGGCCGAGGCGGCCGGGCGCGATCCAGAATCGCTGCCTGTGACGGTTTGGGGGGCGCAACCCGACCTCGATCAGTTGAAGAAACGGAGCGACCTGGGTGTCGCCCGTGTCGTGGTGTCGATGGACTCGGAGAGCTCGGACGTCATCCTGCCGCAGCTCGACCGATGGGCTGAACTGATGATGAAACTGGGAACCTGAAACGTTCCGCCAGCGCGCCGGATCGCTGTACGCTGTTAGGCACGTAGGTAGGGAATTCTAGCAACGCGTGTTCGTTGTCATGCAGCACGCCGTCGCGGCCGATACGATCGGTCAGACATTCGGCCTCGTCGACATCGATTGCTGTGCGTCGGTGAGCCAACGCGTTGATCGACAGCCACAGTGAACCGCCCCGGGTTTGCCGGCGGCTCCAACTCTTGAGAGGATGGAGCTATGACGAAGAAAACATCGGCAAAATATTCACCTGAAGTGCGCGCGCGTGCCGTACGGATGGTGCTGGAGCATCAGGGCGAATACGGCTCACAGTGGTCGGCGATTGTCTCGATCGCCTCGAAGATCGGCTGCACTAGGGAGACGCTGCGCAAGTGGGTGCGGCGGCCGGAGATTTGAGGAGTGACCGCAACGTTGATAATCCCCTGAATCACCACCAGCACCGCTACGCAATACCAGCCACCATCTCACGGACCTGATCCAGCAGCTCGTGCAG
>CAUZQN010000482.1:0-3425 GCA_963581605.1 uncultured Binatia bacterium (SeqCode) | reverse complement strand
CCTACCTTTCGTGACTATGAGAAAGTAGCCGTTTCAAACGATCTCCTACCTTTCATATATGAATTTATTGGAGTCGATAAAGATCCACAGCACGAGGGTGTTTTTACTGCTGGTACCAGAGATCACCCGGCAGATACCCGGTCGCGCCTTCTAGGCGTTATCGTTAATACACCAGGCCGCTCCTCATATGATGCGTTAATGAATTTGTCGTAGTCCGTCAGTTATGGTTATTCGAGAGATCGCATGGAACATTTAGCAAAGGAGCGTGCTGCTCTAGACGCTGAATTTGAGCCGTGGCAGGGAACAGACGTTTCAGAGTTTGCTGAATCAGCTGAGAGACAACCAAGAACCGAGGCAGACTTATATGAACTCGCCTTGGCTCGGTTGGAAGAGCTTAAGGCAGATATTGAGGACGGAGACGAAAGCGAGGCAGTACTGCTCCAAAAACTAACCAAGGAGACCGAAATTCGTACCATCTTTGCTAATCGGCTTGGAAAATCATCTCGCTCACGTTACACCGTTGGTTCTGAAGAAAAGCTTGCTGACGCCTCAAGAACTGATATTCGGCTCAATGCCCCTCAAGTATCGGCACCAGTCCCGATTGAGCTGAAAATCGCTGACAAATGGACTTTTGCAAAATTACGTGAGCGTTTGGAAAATCAGCTAATCGGGCAATATATGCGTGTTTCTCAGTATGGAATTTTTCTCGTAGTGTACAAAGGTAAAAAGCCATACTGGATAGATCCTCACACCAGGAAACGACTCGCCTTTGCTGGCTTGATTGAGGCCCTGAATCAAGAAGCAAAGGAATTAATAGGAAAGCATCCTACTGTCGTGGACCTGGAGGTAGTTGGCATCGACTTTACGGCTCGCTGAATTACTGAATTTGCGAAACCAAAACATTCAAAGTGATGATATAATCGAGACTCTCGATGACAGCCCGTTGAGGTGTGGGATAACTGCGAGAAAAGACTATGAAGAAGGACAGAAAAGAACGAGAGGATGAGTTGCGACCAGAGTACGATCTCAAGAGCCTACGGGTCCGGAAGCTTGGTCCTGGCCGGAAAAGTTTCGGCGCTGTAGTCCGCTTAGAGCCTGATGTGTCAGAAGTGTTCCCAGATGCGGCGTCAGTGAACGAAGCGCTACGGTTTCTGATTAGGATCACAAAAGATAATAAGCCAACTCTTCAAGAGACGAAGGGTAATATCTAACTGGGCCACTGCACCTAACCGCCGCCAGGTTGCGAATCGGAGAGAACAGAAACGTTACATCTTGCCAACGGAAGGCGACTGGTAGAAAACCGTGGAGTACGCCTACTCGCTCCCACTCAACGCCTGACTGAGCGCCTGGCGGTAGGGGTGAGTATCCATATAGATTCGGAGGATCTTGAACTTCCCGTTTTCAAACGTCCAGAAGTTCAGATTGTTCATGACAATCGGTTTGCCATCTGTCGTCTTGCCTTCGAGGTGGAGGGAGGCAACGAGTTTGTTGCCGTCGATAATAATGTCTGTAGCAACCGCTTTATAATCGACCAAGCTGGAAGTCAGCTTTTCATAAAACGGGCGTAGGGCAGCTTTCCCTTGAATGCCTTCCTCGCCGGTCATAGGGTTAATAAGCTTTGCGTCGTCTGCGTACAATTCGAGGATGCCGTCTACATCACCATTTGTAACTCGTTCAAAATAGCTATGCGCTGCGGCTTCCATTGCCTGTTCAACTGGCCCTCGTGCCATAATTCCTCCCGGAAAGTCCAAGGTTCAAAGTTTCAAGTTCAATGAGTTAAAAGAAGCACTTTACTTGTACTTGCTCCCCTTCATTTCTGTAGTGCGCAAATATTTCATCAGGCCAGCGATCAATCGGCTGATCTCCTGAGCTTTCTCACGGAGGTCACGGAACTCGGTTTCACGGATATAGGCTTGATCAAAGGCAACATACAACTGAGGACGCACCTCACCGCAGGAGCCTTTCGCAAGAGATAAGAACTGTACGAACCCTTTATTCCCTTCACGCTCAAACCCCTCTGCTATGTTCGACAGAATGGAAACCGAAGCTCGACGGAGTTGATCTTTCAAACCGAAGTCACGATTAAAATCCCCTGACGAGGAAACTGTATAAACGGCCTGTGTCAGTTCCCGGGCTTTCTTCCAGGCTTCAATGTCCTCAAATTCCTCGAATCGAGCCATTGTTATGAGGCCCTACGGTTGAACCTTGAACCTTGAACTTTATCGCAGATACTCTTTCAAACATTGCGCCGTATACGACTTCTTGGCCTTCTTGATGAGCTGCTGTGGGGTACCGCTGGCGACGATATTTCCGCCGGCCGCGCCGCCTTCGGGCCCCAGGTCGACGATATAGTCGGCCTCTTTTATGATGTCGAGATTATGCTCGATTGTCACAACCGTATTGCCCTTATCAATCAAGCGATGCAAGGCATGAATCAGTTTTTCAATGTCGACAAAGTGTAGCCCGGTGGTCGGCTCGTCTAACACATACAGTGTTTTTCCGTGTGAGCGTTTGGCTAACTCGTAGGCCAGCTTAATGCGCTGGGCTTCGCCACCCGACAGCGTATTGCTCGCCTGACCGAGCTTGATATAGCCCATGCCGATGTCATTCAGGAGCTGCAACGGCCCGGCAATCTTGGGCACGCCAAGGAAAAACGTTGCCGCCTCTTCGATGGTCATTTCGAGTACGTCGGAGATATTCTTAGCGTTGTATGCAATCTCCAAGGTCTCTTCGTTATAGCGCCTCCCGCCACATACATCACAGGTGACATACACATCCGGCAGAAAACTCATCTCCATCTTGATACGGCCCTGCCCAGCACAGGTTTCACACCGCCCGCCTTTGACATTGAACGAGAAGCGGCCCGGTTTATAGCCACGCAGCCGGGCCTCGGGCAGCATGCAGAAGAGCTTGCGTACTTCATCCCACAGGCCGACGTAGGATGCTGGGACCGAACGCGGGGTTCTCCCAATCGGGGACTGATCGACTTCCACAACACGCTCGATAGAGTCTGCGTTCTCTAGGCTGTCATGCCTTCCCATGCGGCCCGCGTACAAACCCAATTTGCGCCTCAGCGCGTTGACGAGGACTGCCTGCACCAATGAGCTCTTGCCCGATCCCGACACACCGGACACACACACCCAGGTGCCGAGAGGGATATCAACGTCGATATTCTTCAGATTATTTTCCCTCACCCCACGGAGATGCAGTGTGGGCCGATCTTTAAGCGATCGCACTGGCCCGAGACGCGGATGAGAGGAAGAGAGGAATTGTCCAGTCAGAGAATCCGCATTCTGACGCAATTCATCTGGCGACCCAATTGCCACGACATGGCCGCCATGCACCCCCGCACCCGGTCCGAGATCGATCACCACATCGGCGTTATCAATCGTCTGCTCATCATGTTCAACAACCAGCACCGTATT
>CAUZQN010000481.1:0-3425 GCA_963581605.1 uncultured Binatia bacterium (SeqCode) | reverse complement strand
AGAATCTCGATAATATTCATAACCGTCCATCATGAAACAACAGAAGGAGCGTTCCTGTCCCCCCTTCTTATTTTTATCTGGACGAGTATGCAAGGCAATAATTTGAGGTACTCATTGTATACACAAGCGGCACCCAATAGAATATTATCAATTATGATCACGTTCAGGTGGAACGATGAGAAAAACGCGAAGCTGCAGCGGGAACGTGGCTTTAGCTTTGAAGAGTTGGTAGCAGCCCTCGAAGCAGGGGGTCTTCTTGCCAATATACCCCACCCGAACCAACAGACTTATCCACAGCAATGGATTCTTATCGTCAACATGAACGACTATGCGTATGAAATCCCCTGTATCCCTGACGACAATCAGATCTTTCTTATCACCGCCTTTCCTAGTCGAAAGGCTACGCAACGCTATCTCAGAGGGAAGGAACAGCCATGAGTAAGACCAAGTGGCGCCCAGAAACGGAAGAAGATGAGACCCGGCTGATGAAAGACCTTGATCCTGAAGAGCAAGAAATCTTGGAGGCTCAGAATGCTGAGGGGTATGCATTTCCCCCACCAGCGAGTGCAGAGGAAGTCCAGCGCCTCCGCACCATTGCTCGGAACACTTTGGCCAAGTCAGAACGCATTGGGCTACGGTTGACCAAGGCGGATTTGGAAGCCATCAAGGTCCGTGCGGCTAAACAAGGCCTCGGCTATCAGACCCTCATCGCAAGCCTCATCCACCAGTATGTAACTGGCCAGCTTGTTCCGCGTGATTAGAGTATCGCGGGGAAGAAGAGCATTATCTCGCGTCCGTCAAATCATCTAATAACGCCTCGGCGTCTTTCAGATCGGCTGTATCAAATCCCTCGGTGAACCAGTTGTAAATCTCTGATAGGAGCTGATGTGCTTCTGCGGTCTTGCCTTGTTGCTGCCATAAGCGAGCAACAAGGCTCGTGGCGGCACGCAATTCGAACGACTTTGCATTCTGTTCACGAGCGGTATCGAGCGCATGCTGAAAACAGGCCTCAGCGTCTGCTTCGATTTCGCTGCTAGGCCGATGAGGCTGCGCTTCTTGATGACATCCTGATTGCGCTAGCACCATTAAGCCGGTAGACCTCGGCCTCTCGATAGCGTTCGCCGTATTTGGGACGAATCGTCAAGGCCTCTTCCAGAGCGGTCAAGCCCTCCTCAATCTGTCCTGTTTCGAGATAAGCTTCAATCTGCATAGCCCAGCCACTGCTGCTGGATAATTCTCGCGCCTGTCGCAAGCTGGGCAGCCAGCCCCTGCCGCATTTTCGCAATCCCCTCTGCAGGGGACCCTTGCGCGGCGAGCGTGGAGCCCAAATAAATCGACATCTGCGCGACAAAGTGGGGCAGGCCTGCTTCAGTCGCGAAAGCTACGACAGCCTCGGCCCTCTCTTGCGCAGCCTGCCACTCACGACGAGAGTGATAAATACTAGCAATCATGCCTAATCCATACGCCGTCGTATTGACGTGCGAGAATTTCTGACTCAGTGCAAAGCCTGCTTGGGCGTGCTGGAGCGCTTCGTCCGGATAGCCCAGCAACCATAAAACCTGTGAGGCGTGCAAGTGAAAGGCGACCCCTAGGTCTTGCCCATAGCTGAGGGCGTGATGCGTATGCGGATCGTAGAGCGCTAGGCCCTGTTTCACGTGGAAACGTACGGCAGGAAACTCGCCAATCCATAACTGCGTGACGCAGTAGGTGCGGACCACTTCGCGCAGCTCTTCGGGGTCGATTTGTTCAGAGAGAGCGGTTGAGCCGACTAGGTCACAGAACATGACGGTCAGCTGGCGCCGTTCGGCCTCTCGCGCTTCGCGTGCAGGGGGTGTGGATTGGAGCGGTGGGGTAACTCTTTCCCCGCTTCCTTCCTCGTCCGTCCAGACCAGTACTTTGCCATCCTCGTCCTTGGCAACTTGCTGGGCGTCAATCAGTTCAGCCTTAATATCTTCGATGTATTCGTCGTCGAGTTCGAACTCTCGCTTGAGCACGCGATAGGGCACCCGTTTCCGGCGCTGCAGCAATACGCTGACCTGCTCCACCACCTCATAGAATTTCATGATCAATGCCCCGCTCTCCCTGCTCCTTACCACATGCGGCGTGTATGAAAAGACGACGCCTGACTTCCGGCTCACCCGTTAGTGACTTCAGATTGACAGACCAAGCCTGCACCTATCTAATCGCGGCTGATGAGAGAGCCAGATCCTTTGGATGACGCCAATAGAGATGGCGGGATAGCAGACAGCGATGAACGTTTCTTCTATGGCTGGCTGATTGTTGGCATCCTGTTTTTTATCTCCATCATCGACGGTGGGTTCACCTATACCTTCTCGACTTTTCTGAAGCCGCTCACTCAGGAGTTTGGTTGGTCGCGGGCCGAGACGGCCACGGCCTTCTCCCTGTATCTGCTCGTTGCCGGCCTGGTCCTGCCCTTTTGGGGTTGGCTCATCGATCATGTTGGTGCCCGCTGGGTCTTTCTACTGAGCGCGCTGATTGACGGCGTAGCCCTGCTGTTGCTCAGCACAGTACACAGCCTGACCGGCTTCTATTCCTTGTACCTATTTTTGGGCGTGGGATTGGCGGGGATCGGACCCATGCCCGTCGGCAAGGTCGTTACCCAATGGTTTGTAGCCAAACGGGGTCGCGCAATGGGCATCGCCCTGGTCGGCGCGAGCGGTGGCGGGCTGGTGCTCGTGCCGCTGTGCGGCTTTTTGATCGCCGAATACAGTTGGCGAGTGGGGTATCAGGTCTTGGCCGCATTGTCCCTAGGCGGCATGCTGCCTCTGGTGTGGTTCTTTGTCGTCAATACCCCAGAGGAAAAGGGACTGAAACCTTTAGGGCAGGACAGCCCTACGCCGCTGGCGCCAGAGCAAAAGCAAGAGCAGGAACAGGGTTCTCAAGATTGGACACTCAGGCAGGCGTTGTCCACATCGACCTTCTGGCTGTTGGGGGTCGCTTTCGGTCTGGGGCTGATGGCGGCGGGGGCCGTGCACGCTCACCAGGTCGCATTTTTGCAAGATGCCGGATACACCCTCGAGCGTGCTTCAACGATTACTGGAATCTCCTTAGGCATGAGTATGGCTGGGCGGTTTGTGGCAGGCTGGGTCAGCGAACACGTCCGCCATCCGCACTCTATCCTGGCCGCGTGTCTCTGCCTGCAGGCAGTTGGTATCGGGGCTTTACCCTATCTAGACAGCCTCGGATTTTGGGCGCTGGCGCTGTTCGTGCCGCTCTTTGGACTTGGGTATGGAGGCATGATCGTGCTGTGGCCTTTGACGGTCGGGCATGATTTTGGTCAGCAGTCTTTTGGAGCGATTGCCGGTGTACTGGGTATGTTGGGACTCAGTATCGGGGGAGCGTTGGGACCCATCATTGCCGGCGCGATTTACGATAACACTGGCAGTTACGACTGGGCGTTTCTA
>CAUZQN010000480.1:0-3431 GCA_963581605.1 uncultured Binatia bacterium (SeqCode) | reverse complement strand
ATTATTGCCCTGCCAGATCAGCGCGGTCTGATCCCCGGCACCGGCATGCACATGCCGATCCAAGCAATTATAGGAAACATTGAGCTTGCCGTTGAGAAACCATTTAATATCGGCCTTGTTGAAATCCCACTGCAGGACTTTGTCCCATTTCTGAAACCAGTCGATATGCTGCTCTGCCTGTTCAGCCCAGAATCCCTCTGGATCTTGGACCGAGCGTTCGTACATGCGCTGATAGGTCTCCGGGTCAATGGCAGTCTGCCCCTTGACCGCGGCAGGAATGTCGTAGACAGGAATGTCGGGGATCAGATTTCCGCGTTGTTCGTCTGCCATATTAGCCCTCCTGTATTCAATTATTCGTAAGCTTGTGTGTGTTTACGTACACTAGCATATTGATTTTTTCTGAAAAATGCCGAGATCTTTTTCCTCACACTGCATCCTCCGAAAGGCCAGCCGCCTCCAGAAGATGCTTCAGGAGCCCGATCTTGAGAGGTCTATTGCCATGGATGGGAACTGATAGCCGAACAGGACTTTCCGATCTTCCGTAAATATGGTGGCTCCCTTGAACACGGAGGAGTGTCCATCCGTTACGTTGGAGGATTCTTGCGAGGCGCTTGCCAAAAATCGCCTTCATACCACGATTTCCAGCACCCGATCCTTTTTCGTCTTCTTTATAGATTCCACATCAACCGAGAGACAGCCTTCAACTGCTTCGTAGATGTTCTGTAATAACTCTTCGAACGTCTCTCCCTGTGTGGCACATCCCGGAATAGCTGGCACGCTGGCCCAGTACCCGCCTTCTTCTGCTTCATGAATCACGACCTTGAGCTTCATAACTTTGTCCTTCAATTCTCTACTACTTCTCCTCCCGCCCAACACCCAACGCGTCAGCCACACGGTTAATATAATTGAAAAACGACGCAATCAAGGTGATTTGTAAAACCGCGGTGTCGTCGAAGCCAATAGCTCGTAACGCATCCGTATCGTCACGCCACATTGAGGACGGGTTTTTCGTCAGCTTCTCAACGTATTCCAACATAGCCCGGTCTTGTTCGTCAAGTTCAGCCGTCCGCCAATCACCTTTCAGTGCCTCAACCAGATCATCATCCAGACTCACCGTATGCAGAAACTCTGCATGTGACTCAATTCAATAAAAGCAGCTATTCGTTGTTGAAACAGTCGTCGCAATCATTTCGTGTTGGCGCCGAGAAAGTGGGAGGCTCGGGTCCATCAATGACCCAAAGGTCAAGAATGCATGCAGCATGGTCTGCGGCAGTAGCGAATGCGACAGCATCATGCTGTCGTTTTTGACCGCATCCGGTAGCTTTCGCTCTGCCCGCCGCTCGGGGGCGTACTCGTGCGGGTAGAGTTCCACGAGCCTGCCTAGGGCCTCGTGAACCGCTTCATTTTCCGTTGGCAGCAACGTTTTTATCCAGGTCATGCTTCAGTCCTCCCTTTTTCTTCCCCATATCACTCTGGAGTAGCTACGGTATGGCGAGTCCCATTGTATTTTCCCGGCGATTGAGGTGGCGGCAGCCACTCGCACAATAGCCGCGTGAACCCCGATGAACTTCCAGGAAATTACTCCTATTCGTGGGAATCCCTCAGGGGTAGCCCTACGGATCTTCCCTCAGCGATAAGACGTACACACGGATACGCCCCTACATCAGTGGGGAGGTCCCTATCCCGCACGCAGCCTATAGCGTTGGATCTTACCGGTGGCGGTCTTGGGCAGGTCAGGCACGAATTCGACCCAGCGGGGATATTTGTGCGGGAGGGTGCGTTCTTTCACAAATATGCGGAGTTCTGTGGCTAGGGCATCAGAGGCGACCTGCCCTTCTTTGAGCACCACAAAGGCTTTGGGTTTGACAAGTTTATTATCATCTTCCCAGCCGACGATGGCCGCCTCTAGAACAGCAGGATGCTGAAAGAGTATTCCTTCGACTTCGGCTGGGGAGACCCACTGGCCTGAGACTTTGAGCATGTCGTCAGCGCGGCCGCAGTAGATAAAATAGCCGTCTTCGGCTTGGCTATAGGTATCGCCGGTGTTGATCCACTCGCCGAGCATGGTCTCAGCCGTCTTGTCCGGATTATTCCAGTAACACGCTGCGCCGGATTGGCCCTTAATCAGCAGCCGTCCGATGTCCGTCTGGGGTACAGGACTACCCCTGTCATCCACTATTTTTGCGTCATAGCCCGGCACCAGGCGACCGCTCGTACCAGGTTTGTAGTCGTCCAGACGATTGGAAATAAAAATATGCAGCAGCTCCGTGGATCCAATGCCATCCAGAATCGTCAGGCCGGTGTGTTCCTGCCAGCGGCGAAAGACTTCGGCCGGCAGCGCCTCTCCGGCAGACACACAGGCACGCAGAGAAGAGCAGTCGCGCTGTTTCTTCTCTAGTGCCAGCAACTGGGCGGCATACAATGTCGGTACGCCGAAATAGAGCGTAGGCCGAAACCGTTCAATCAGATCAAACGTCACATCTGGTGTGGGGCGTTGGTCAGTCAATAGTGCTGTTCCACCCACCCAGAGCGGAAAAGTCATGCCATTGCCGAGACCGTAGGCGAAAAAGAGCTTGGCTGCAGAAAAGCACACATCGGCGGCAGTCATACCCAGCACGCCCACGGC
Source organism: uncultured Binatia bacterium (SeqCode) (assembly GCA_963581605.1). Lineage (GTDB taxonomy): Bacteria > Desulfobacterota > Binatia > Bin18 > Bin18 > Bin18. Next base: position 805 of record CAUZQN010000480.1, on the reverse strand, counting down.
GTACCGCACGCAGGTGACGACCATGTCACGCTGGCGGTGCACCGCACCTTTGGGTCGCCCGGTAGAACCCGAAGAATACAGCCAAAAACAGTCGTCGTCCGGCGCTGCAAGCGCAGGTTCTAAATCCACAGAAGCAGACTGCATACGACTCAGCACGTCCGCGTCTCCGCCCTCGACCTGCAGGGCAATCGGACTTGCAAGACTTGTCGGACTTGTCGGTTTTGGCCGTGCCGCCGCCAAGGCCGGCTCAACCATATGCGCGTATTCCGCCGAATACACGACCAGGGCACAGCCGGAGTCGGCGATCATATACTGATAGTCAGCCGCACCGAGTAAAGTATTGACCGGGACAGGGACCACGCCGGCCTTGATCGCGCCCCAAAAGAGATAGAAAAACTCTGGGCAGTCTTTGACTATCATGAGCATACGCTCGCCCGCAGCGATCCCCATAGAATGGAGGACATTGCCGCAGCGATTGACCCGCGCAGCTAGCTGCGCATAGGTCACCTGACCGGTTACGGTCCGAATCGCAATCTCGTCCGCGCGTCCCTCATCCAGATGGCGGTCGATAAAGGGGACGGCGACATTAAAGCTCGGGGCATACTGAATGCTCGGCGGCGATCTTGTGTGATCAACGCTGACCGTATTCGACTGCATCGTTGGTGCCTTTAGTTACTCGGAAATCTGACGTAGGGAAAGTCTGTCGGCTGGCCATTAATCCCCCGCGGCGGTTGGGCTATCCACGTGGCCATGGCACCAGGCGCAGTCACCGGCTGCATGAGAGCGGTCACAAACTCGTGATCGC
>CAUZQN010000479.1:0-3433 GCA_963581605.1 uncultured Binatia bacterium (SeqCode) | reverse complement strand
TCTCTGGAAACTTTTTCCCTGCTCGTATTGTTTGATTAGGTAAGCGTTCTTGACAGCGGCCTGGGACAAGATTGGGCCAGCAGGAGAGAGGAAGAGTCATGAAAACGTCAGTGTAGATGATGACCATTGCAACGCTGGTATTCGTGCAGCCGGGGCATGCCGCAGACATGACAACGTTCATTGTCAAACCCGGCGTCGGCAATAATACTTTTACCGCTGTATTTGATGCCGTCATTGGTGACCGGATCACGGCGATCAGTTCGGCCGTCGGCTGTACTTTCACTGTGGATGAGGAAAAGCTGAAGGGAAAAGGGAGCTGTTCAGTCGCTCTGACCTCGATTCTGGTAGACGGTGATGAGACCAAGACTGAGCATTTTCAGCAGTGGGCTACGAACAAGAGCAGCGACCCCAAGGACTGTACGTTCGATCTTGAGATTCCCTCGTTCCAGCTGTCATCCCCAGCGGAACCGAAAACCCCGGTCCCGTTTACGACCGAAGGAACCTTCACCGTGTGCGGCCGGACACGAGACGATGGCGGACCAGAACACATGACGGGAACCATCATCTACTTACCGGCGGGGACGTATGGGAAGAGTCGGACGCTACGAATCCGAGCACGCATTGAGGGTTTCAACCGTGACCAGTACAAGGTCGGACCGGCCCACACATCGGGCTGGTTAGCCCGGGTGCAGCAGTTGGCAGATGTGGTCGCAACCGAGAGGACGATCGACGTGAATATCTTTGCTACCAGCCCACCCAAGGAAGAGGTGGGGAAGAGCAACAACGAAATGCCGAAAGGAGGATGAGCACCCATACAGCGAAGAATAGAAGTCGTGCTACGATAGTGTCTCGGAATCGAAGAAACTCACAAATCCCAAACAAATCTCAAGAGGAGAAGTAACGATGAAACCGTTTGGAAAAGGACTCATGATTGCAGGTGCGGTGGCCGCTTTAGTGTTGAGTGGCAACATTGAGGCTAAGGCGTCAGACAAGACTGAGGGCGCGGTGCACTGCACCGGGATCAACTCGTGCAAAGGCCACGGAAGCTGTGCCGGTGCGGAGAACGCATGTAAGGCCCAGAATGACTGCCAAGGGAAAGGCTGGGTAGAGAAGAGTAGCGCCGAAGAGTGCACTGAGGCCGGCGGGACAGTCGCCAGCAGCTAATCAACCCGGGCCCCATTTTTCTTGGGGCCCTCGTCCTCACAGTGAGAGCACGGCGATGACATATACGATGCCCTATCTTGGCCACGGGGTGGGACTGCGCGCGCAGCACTTTCCCGCAGTTCTTGACGACACAGCGCATGTCGACTGGTTTGAGGTGATATCAGAAAATTTTATGATCCGGGGTGGTCGCCCACTCGCCGTGCTTGACCGAGCCCGAGCGATTGCTCCCCTGGCTCTCCACGGTGTCTCCCTGTCCCTTGGCTCGACGGATCCACTCAATGATAGCTATCTCCGCGAACTCAAGACACTCATTGCCCGCTGTGAGCCGGCCTGGGTGTCGGACCACCTCTGCTGGGGCAGTAGTGGCGGACACTATGCGCATGACTTGCTCCCGCTGCCCTACACGGAAGAGGCCATCCACCACGTGGCCACACGGGTGCAGGCCGTTCAGGAAAAGCTTGGCCGGCAAATCCTCATCGAGAATGTCTCCAGCTACCTAATCTTCAACCATTCGAGCATGCCAGAATGGGAATTCCTCACCGCTATCGCGACGGAGGCGGATTGTGGCATCCTGCTCGATGTCAACAATATTTACGTCAGCGCCACCAACCACGGATATAATGCGGAAACGTATCTGGCCGCGGTCCCGGCTGAGCGCATCGGACAAATTCATCTGGCCGGGCACAGCAACAAAGGGGCATATTTACTCGATACGCATAACGGGCCAGTCATTGATCCGGTCTGGGACCTGTACCGTGCTGCCGTCCGGCGGTTTGGTCCTATCTCGACTCTGATCGAATGGGACGACAAGATCCCCGAGTTTGCAGTCCTGTGCGCCGAAGCTGAACACGCTCGTGCCATTGAGGTCCAAGTCACTGAGAGTACTGATGCTGCCGTTGCATGAGCTCCAGTCACGCTTCTTTGCCCAACTATCTCATGGCCTTGCCAGTGGACGTGACGGTAAGGACCGTGTATTTGACCCGGCCCTAGTCCAGGTTGTGGAGTCGGGCAACCTCAACCCAGAGGAACGGATCAGTATCTACGCGAATATGTACCGTGCCCGCCTGGTAGACGTACTCTCGGACGATTTCGTGCAAGTGGCTGCCGTTTTGGGGGAGCAGCGGTTTTCTGAAGTGGCGGAGGCATACCTAGCTGCGTATCCGTCCACCCACCCTTCAATCCAGTATATTGGGAGCCGGTTTGCGAACTTTCTCGCCACGCGAGCCGCCTGTCCCGAGTTGCCGTTCCTCGGTGATCTTGCGCGTCTTGAGTGGGCACGGGTAGAAATATTCGATGCCCCCGATGCTGAGCCGCTGCAGCTCGCGCAGCTGCAAACCATCGCCCCGGACGAATGGGCGGAGCTACGGTTTCAACTCATTCCCGCCTGTCGAATTCTTTCCAGTGCTTGGCCGATTCACAAGCTCTGGGATATGGAGCCGGCCGCCTCGTTTGAGAACATACAACCAGCCTCAACCTGTGTCCGCGTCTGGCGTACTGCTGATTTCATGACCTACCAGGCCAGCATGGATGCAACGGAGCAGGCTGCCCTCCGTTCTCTGCAAGCCGGAGAGCCGTTCGCAGCTATGTGTGTCGCCTTGGAAGAAAACCTTCCGGTCGAGGAAGCTGCCCAAGAAGTTGGCAGCCTCCTCCTGCGCTGGATTGAAGACGGCCTGCTCGCTCAGCTCCCGGAGAGCTAAACCCACCCCGGCCGCCGACCTAGGGTCGGGCGCGCCACCCTTCCGTTGGAGTCCTCTTGGGAGGGAAGATTATGAGCGTGCGCTACCTAGAGGGTGCTTGGAAAGTAGAGAGGATGTGTCATTGCGAGGAGCTGTGGGCGACGAAGCAATCTCTTTTCCCGCCACAGATTGCTTCGCTTCGCTCGCAATGACGTGTACGGGGAGTTTAAACACCCTCTAGACCGAGGTATCTTAGCCCGCCCGCAAAGCCTCAAGCACCTGGGCTGGATGATCGGCGGCTTTGGCTACGCGCTTCCAATGTTTCTTGACCTTGCCGTCCGGACCGACCCATACAGTTGAGCGAATGACCCCGATAGTTTTTTTGCCGTACATCATTTTCTCACCCCAAGCGCCATATTTCTCCATGACTTTTTTGTCTGGGTCGCACAGTAGGGTAAACGGCAGCTTGTATTTTGTTACAAACTTCTCGTGCGAGGCTGCGCTGTCCGGCGAAATACCGAGCACAACGGTGTCTTGCTTTTGCATGTCTTTCCACAGACCCCGAAAGCCGCAGGCTTCTTTGGTGCAGCCGG
>CAUZQN010000478.1:0-3444 GCA_963581605.1 uncultured Binatia bacterium (SeqCode) | reverse complement strand
TCGTATCTATTATGAAATTTAGCGACGGTCAGCGGCAGTGGAGTACCATGCGTCAGTCGCGCGATTTATTGGAATCAGCCTGGCTGGCCCTCATCGACGGGTATGAATGGGTGATTACAAAATTTTATCACACACCCAGACACAGATAGGAGCGGCAATGGCAAAAAGGATAACGGGAATAGACTGGTATTATCACCGACCGAGCTGAGTGACATGTAAAAAGGCGCAAGAGTTTCTTGCGCAAATAGATTGCCCGGTCAACACCTTGGTCAACGCGCGCAAAGAGCAGTTTGATCGTGACGCTGCCCAGCAGCTCATCCAAACCGTCGCACACGTCATTGCGGTCAAAGGGAAAAAAGTCCTGCGTTTTTCGATGGCAAAGGATCCAGCGATCACAGACTATCTTCTTTCAGCAATTCTCGGCCCCTCGGGGAATCTGCGCGCACCGGCGCTCCGGAAGGGGAAGACGTTCGTCGTGGGTTTCCGTCCCGACGTATATAGCGAAGTTTTGGGGTAGGGGCGAGATTACCAATGATTGCCTCGCCCACAAAAGGGCGACCGGCCGGTCGCCCCTACGATCTATTGAGGTAGCCCTACCTGGAGGTAGCCCTACCTGTTACGCCGGCCGTCTCAGCGGCGTCCCCCATTGATCAATACACGTCACCTCTTCCACCGCCTCACGACGAACCGGTCCGAATTTCCCCATCGGATAGCCAACCGGTATCAGTGCATACGTACTCATATCGTCCGGGAGGTTAAGAATGGGCCGGAGTTCGTCTTCGTACAGCGAACACACGGTTGTCAGTGTCGCTCCGAGTCCGAGAGCACGGCAGGTCAACAGTATATTTTGGACGGCAGGATAAATACTCGATCCAGACAGACGTGCCAGCTTAGCAGCCAACTGGGCACCGGCATCACCCGGCGGCATAGGCCGCGCCTTGAGACAGGCGAAAATCAGGACTGGCACGTCAGCCAGGTTATCGGCCAGATAACTCGCGGCATCCAAGAGACGTTGAAACTTGCCCTCCGCCATATGGGATGGCCCGGACCGCCCTTGATATATACTCCGCGCCTCTTCCCAACCCTTTTGGTAGACCTGCTGAACTTTACGCTTGACCTCAACGTCTTTCACCACCATAAAACGCCAGTGTTGGGTATTTCCGCCACTCGGGGCACGTATCCCCGCATCCAGAATTTTATAGATGACGTCATCCGGTACAGGATCGGTTTTGAGCCGCCGCATGCTCCGGGTTGAGAACATAATGTCAAAGAGCTCAGTTTCTGCCATAAGAACCTCCTTTTCTACCCTCTACCCTTGTCGGAATCGCACAGCAACGCTAGGGTAATGAGCCAGAATTTCGTAATCCAACACGGGGGATGGCGCAAGTGTATCGTGTATTGTGCGCCGGGCTATTGTGTGCGCCGGGCTATTGTGTGCGCCGGGCTATTGTGCGCGCCACCCTGTTATGTGTCAAATGGGCTACGGTTGTCCATCAGATCCTGCGAGAGCAGATCCGATGAGAAAAGGAGTCAATAACAGATGAAGCATTGGCAAATGGGAAGTGGTGTGGCGCTGGCGGTCGTTTTTTTCCTCGCGGGATGCGGCGCTCCGCCGCCCAGTTTGACCGGGACTGAACTTCAGGAAAACAACCCTGACGAGACCTATACCGAGATCGACGGCGTCAATCTCCATTATCGACAAATAGGTTTAGGTCGTCCGCTTATTTTTCTGCACGGTTTGCTTGAGGACTCCCGTATGTGGCGACATGTCACACCGGGGCTGACGTATGGCAACACCGTGTACGAGATCGATCTGATGGGATTCGGCCTGTCAGAGAAACCCCAAGATCGCACGTATGATATGGACACCTACGTCTCCCAGCTCAGCACCTATATTGAAAACTTTCATCTCGAGAACATCGTCCTTGTCGGCCATGATTTTGGGGCTGTCATTGCTGCTGCTTACGCCATACACAATCCAAACAAAGTCTATAAACTCGTACTCATGAGTGCCCCGATCTCCTCTTCTATCCCTCTTCCTTTCAATTTTCGTCTGCTTGGTACACGCGTCATCGGGAATATGCTCACGGGCGACTGGTTCTTGCAGCGCATCCTCACAGAGGGCATTCATAATGAAGATGAGCGAAGTGAAGCGAAGCTCAAAGAGTATTTGCAACCCTTTCATGACGATCCTGGAGCGCGCTCGGCTCTGCCCAAGTTTTTACGCGAGTTTGGCCTGCGCCAAGCGGTGGAAACCGAGCTCTTGCCTCATCTCGACAAACTCAGCATGCCTACCCTTCTCCTGTGGGGGGGCCAAGATCCATTCACCCCGATGGATGTCGCACGCGAGCTGGACGTGGCGATTTCAACCTCAGATTTACAAGTCGTTACGCGCAGCGGACACTATATCCTTAAAGACCGTCCGGAAGATGTCCGCCAAAAACTCAAAGACTGGATCGACCAACGCTAAGTGTGTCATTGCGAGGAGCCCCTTCGACTGGGCTCAGGATAAACTCCGGCGACGAAGCAATCTCTTTTCTCGCCTCAGATTGCGTCGCTTCGCTCGCAATGACGGGTACGCTGAGTTCCCAAACACTCTCTCAAGTGGACTCAAAAGCCAATTGACAAGATAGACCTTAGCAGTCTAATTTGGAGGGGAATTAAAAGCTCCAGTGTTAGTAGAGAAGGAGTCAGACATGAGCTACGAAGAAATCGAATTCACCCGTCATTGTGATGCCGTCCAAATTCCACAAGGCATCAAGATCACGATTCCCAAAGGTACCGCTGGTGTGATCACTCAATCCTTAGGCGATACCTATACCCTCCAACTGCCCACTCTGGGTGGCTTATATCGAGTCTCCGATAGTGATGCAGATGCGATTGGAAAAGAAAGCAAAGGGCCTGCTCCGGAAGCAACTCCGAGTACGGGCGGCAAGGTCTCTGAGCATCAGGTCTGGGCTCAGCTCAAAAATGTGTACGACCCGGAAATCCCGGTCAACATCGTCGAGCTTGGCTTAGTCTACGACCTTGCGGTGAACGATCTGCCGGAAGGCGGAAGCAACGTGGATGTAAAAATGACGCTGACGGCACAGGGCTGTGGCATGGGACCTGCCATTGCCATGGATGCCCAGACGCGGATTGAAGGCATCCCCGGTGTAGAAGAAGCCAACGTCGAAGTTGTCTGGGACCCGCCCTGGACCCCGGCCATGATTTCTCCTGAGGGCAAAGAGAAACTGGGGATTGATTAATCTCTGCGGACGGCTAGTACCACAACGGCCTGGCCGTTTACGGTCAGGCTCAATCTACCAAGCCCTGACGGGCTCTCTCTGCCATTTACCATCTCCTCGCGGGGATTGACCCTCTCAGAAAACTTGACAATTTCATTGACTGTATGTACAGTTGTGCATGCCGTAGTTGAATGTTCCTTGAATGGGATGAACGCAA
>CAUZQN010000477.1:0-3452 GCA_963581605.1 uncultured Binatia bacterium (SeqCode) | reverse complement strand
CGGTCGTGGCCTGAGCATCCGGGTCGGTACACACGTTTATCAAGGCCGGCTTGCCACTGGCAAACGCGCGCTCAATCGCGGGTTTGATGTCGTCTGGGTTCTCGACATACTCACCGTAGCCGCCCAGTGCTTCGACCATCTTGTCATAGCGCTGATGGCCGAGATCACGCCCGACGTTCTGCCGCCCTTCCCTGTCCCCAGCGGTCATATAGCCGGTCTGACGCGAGGTGAAGCCGCCGTTGTTTGAGACCACAACCACAATAGGAATGTTATGCCGAATGGCCGAATCCATCTCCATACCGTTCCAGCCAAAGGCTCCATCACCGGACAGCACCAAGACGGGTTTATCCGGACGTGCAACCTTGGCACCAATACCGAAGGGAATGCCGATACCCATACAACCGTGTGGCCCGGCATTGAGACTGGTGCCAGCCTCATACACCGGAATAGACTGGCGGGCGAAGTTCAGGATTTCATGCCCGTCCACCACCAAAATGGTATCGCGGCTGATCGTCTCTTTCACGTCATTGCAGAGACGCAGCGGATGTATCGGGGTGGCGTCTGAATGCAGCAGTGGGGCGGAGCGTTCCCTATTGGTACGCTGCTTGACGGCAAGCCGGGCGACCCAAGTCGTCTCCTGGCTGGGGTCGAATTTCCCGCTCGCCTCGTCGGTTAACTGCTGCAAGACAAGTTTGGCGTCACCGATGATGCCGACGGCAACACCTTGATTGTGCCCGATCGATCTGCCGTCCAGGTTGACGTTGATGAATTTCGCTTTGGGAGAAAAACGCGGAGCACGCAGAAACGACAGCATAGAATTTGCCCGGGCGCCTATGACCAGCACGACGTCAGCCTCACGAAACGCCATCGACCGGGCCGCAGGGAAAGCGTAGGCATGATCTTCAGGAATGACACCCCGGCCTTGAGGAGTGGTGAAAAAGGGGATGCCGGTTGTTTCAACAAACGTACGCAGCTCCGCATTCGCACCAGACCAGAGTATCCCACTGCCCGTGACGATCAAAGGTTTCTCGGCCTGAGCCAGCAGTTCAATGGACTGTTTTATGAGTGCCGGGTCCCCGGCCGGTCGGCTCTCGACTCGATAATTTTCGGGCCAATAGATTTTTTCATCATCGACTTTTTCGGCCAGAATATCACCCGGTAAATCCAGGTAGACGGGCCCCTTCTTTCCATCCATGGCCTCACGGAAGGCAAGGCTGACATACTCCGGAACACGACGGGCCATATCAATGCGGTAGGCGGCCTTCACCACCGGTTTCATCATGGCGACCTGGTCCATCTCCTGAAATGAATCCAGGAGTGTTGCCCGCATGGGAGCAGATCCGCCAATACATATAATCGGGGCTGCATCAGCCCAGGCGTTCGCCAGCCCTGTGACGGCGTTGGCCGTCCCCGGCCCGGACGGGGTGATACAAATGCCCGGTTTTCCTGTTATCCGTGCGTAAGCATGGGCCATCATGGCCGCGGCCTGTTCATGCCGGACGTAAATGCCTCGCATGCCCAGATCAAGACAGGCGGCCGCAGTCCCACTGGTAGGCCCGCCCATCATAAAGAAAATTGTGTCTACGTTTTCTCGTTTGAAACTTTGCGCAATCAGCTCTTCTCCTCGAATAGTACCCATCGTTTTTCCTCCTTTTCTCACTGCATCAGCGGTCTCCGGCCGGCCCACGGTCTCGCTCGTTCAAAAGCCGCACTGGCCTGCAAGACTAACGCATCGGCAAACCGCCGGCCAACGATTTGCAAACCGATTGGCAATCCATCTGCCGTCCAGCCACACGGAATGCTCGCGGCTGGATTGCCGGTCAGATTAAACGGATAGGTAAACGCATTCCAGCCCATAGGCTTGGCAGGCTGTCCGCCGATCTCTTGCGGACGTGTATCAATAACAAATGGCGGCACGGCAAGAGTCGGGCTGACTAATAGATCATAGGTGTCAAAAAATATGGCCAATTGTTGGCTCAGCTTTGCACGTTCTTGATGGGTGCGTAGATAATCGAGTGCGGTGATACCCCTTCCCGTCTGGGTAAATGACCGCATACCAGGATCGAGTAGATCCGCATGCTTGGACAAGAGATCGCCTGCGAGCATGTAATTCTCAGCCCGGATGGTTGTGTTGAAGATTTCTGTCGGATCATCAAAATCTGGATGGGCTTCTTCGACTTGCCAACCCACATCTTGAAAGGCAAAAACAGCCTGTTCCACAGCGTGGGCAACCTGTGGATCAACCGCTGCATACCCCAGGTCCCGCGTCCAGCCAATACGGAGCTGGCGAGGCAGAGTTTGAATCGCTTGGAAAAAGGGCGCAGGCGCTTTGGGAATGCTCGATCTATCTGCCTCATCGGGCAGCGCAATCACATCCAGCATGAGCGCAGCATCGGCAACTGTGCGCGTCATTGGCCCGGTATGTGATATCGATGTCCAACTACCGAACCCCGGCCCGCTGGGAACCCGACCAAATGTCGGCTTGAGGCCGTAGATCCCACTAAAGCTGGATGGAATCCGAATTGAGCCACCACCATCGGTCCCCACGGAAAGGGGAGAAAGTCCAGCGGCTGTTGCGGATCCCGCCCCGCCGCTGGAGCCACCGGGTGTTCGCTCAAGCGCCCATGGATTTCGTGTATCTCCAAAGACTTGATTCTCAGTTGTGCCTTTATAGCCAAACTCTGGAGTATTGGTCTTACCCAACATGATGCCGCCGGCAGCCTTCAGCCGGGAGACAACAATGGAGTCTACGTCGGGGACAAAGTCTCGATAGACGAGCGAGCCGGCAGTCGTTCTGACGTCTTTGGTCCAGATAAGGTCTTTGACCGAAAACGGGACCCCATGCAGCGGGCCGATGGGAACGCCCGTCATGACGGTGGCTTCTGCCTTTTTTGCTGCCTGAAGGGCGAGATCGGCTGTCACCGTTACATAAGCGGTGAGCTGTGAATTAATCTGCTCAATGCGTGACAGAAATGCCACCGTGACCTCGACCGGCGAGATATCTTTGTTCCGAATCAGCGCGGCAAGATCGACTGCCGAGGTAAAACACAGATCGTCCTGCGTCATCGCCCCTCCTCTTTTCCTTTTGGTCTTTCCTACTCTGGAGACATTCATAGCGCCTCTTTTTGTTCTTCTCTACCTAAACTACCCTATCCTCACCCCCAGCCGCGCGGTACAACGGCTCACAAAGCCGTGTTACACGGAGCCGTGCAAAAGGAGTGCGATATGAAAGCCGTTGTGTTTGATAAGCTAGGCGGTCCGGAAGTGCTTACATTAGGCGAGGCGCCCACCCCTGAGGTTCGACCAGGCAAGGTGCTGATTAAGAATCACGCTGTTGGCATTAACTTCGCGGATACGCTTTTCCGCCAAGGCGAGTATGTCATGCAGCCTAAATTTCCGGACATTCCCGGGCTGGAAGCCTCGGGGATTGTTGAGGCCGTTGGTGAGGGTGT
>CAUZQN010000476.1:0-3458 GCA_963581605.1 uncultured Binatia bacterium (SeqCode) | reverse complement strand
AGGCGCAGGGCTACCTGGTCATAGAAAACGGTTTCGACTCGGGTAAGCTGAACGAGTTGAGCTCCGCACTCGATAGGCTAGCAGCAGCCGACGAACTCGAAGATCTGCCGAACGGCGATGATTGTTTTATACACCTGACGCTTGATCCTGCCTTCTTCCCAATTGTGCATCGCATAATGAGCGATGACGTACAACTGAGGACACTGCGGGGCGGATTATGTGCCCCTGGAACTTCCGAGTTGGACTGGCACCGGAGTGTCGCAAGCCTATTGGGGGTTGCCCACGAATCGTCTACGGTTTGCGTTCAGGTGCAAATTCATCTCGACGAGACGCCCGTGAATGGGGCCTGCACCGCGGTTGTGCCCGGCAGCCACCGCTTTAAGCCCGAGCTACACTTGCCGGAGTTGGATTCCGTCGAGGCAATGCCTCACGCCGAGTTCTTGGATGTTGAAGCTGGCACGATCGTTCTGTTGCACGGTAATCTCTGGCAGGCCCAAACGGGGAACAGCAGTGAAACAGCGCAGCGGAGCATTCGGTGTGGTTTCGTTCACTGCTGGATGCGTCATGACTTACCCGACCTGTCACCCGCAGCGCTTGAGGTGATTTCCGAATCCCGTAATCTGAGCCAGTTGTTCGGGCTTGGTGAACATGCGAGTGTAGCTGGATACTGGGAAAGGGGAATTGAGGGTTATCCGACTTCAATGGGACTGCCCTAACGGCGTTTTGCCGAGTTGGGGCACGTTGGTGCGGATAATGTCCCGAGTTCAAAATAATAGCGAAAGCGAATGATATGACGCCAAAAGAAGCAAGAGCAGAGTACGATGCTCAAGGTTTCGTGCATATTCGGCAGGCGCTTCAAGGGCAAGAGCTGGATCGATTGCAAGCGGCATTTTCACGGGCGGAGAAACAGGATGCCCTGCGGGATATCCTGGATCGGGACGATCTTTTTCTTGACCTAGTCGATCATCCATCCTGGCTGCCGATCGCACAGGCCATTGTCGGAGACGATCTGCAGCTGCGCTACATCAGCGGTGGCGTGATCAAAGCCCAATCTGATTCTGGTTCGGGTTGGCATTGCGATCTGTCAAATATCAATGGGGTCTATCTGCCCGACTCGGTCATTATGACCAAGTTGTTCGTTTATGTAGATGATGTGCCGGAGGACGGCGCATGTTTGTCTTTTGTACCCGGCAGCCATCGCTATAAGATGGGGCATCCGCTGCCGCATATCCACAGCTTCGAGGAGATGCCGCACCATGTGAAGATGATTGTTCCGGCCGGTGACGCGGTACTGATGAATGGCTACACCTGGCATGCACGGTTCCACAATCGCAGCATCCGGTCCCGTAGGGTAATCGAATCCTCTTATATCCACGCCTGGATGAAAACCCAATGCGACTTCAAGGGATTGTCGCCTCACGTACAGTCGCGGATCATGGCTTCCCATAATCGGAGACAGCTTTTCGGCATTCCGGATCCGGTACGAACCAACTGGGAGAGACGGCTGATAGCCGCTGGCTAGTCCAAATTCATGGCAACATGTTAGTGAGCCTAACGGCAACGGCGTCTTCGTCCCCAGACAGTGGCCCTAGCCTCTGCGATTATCCTACCGGCGAGAAAGCGGTATATATGAGCGGCATTTAGCGGATGCGAAAGCCGTAAGGAGGTGATTAATGGGAGCAACAGTACAGATTCCAGTTTTAGAGATGAGTGTGTGGACCGAGAGCTCTTCCTGAATCTGCAGGAAGTCCGTGTTGTCATCGAAGGTTGGAGGCAGCACTACAACCGGATCCGACCCCATGGCGGACTGGGTTGTAAAAGCTCTTGAAACTTCATCTTACCCAAAATCTTTCACCTTAAACGGACCACATCAACTCATCCGATCAGTTCCGCTATAGACGAAATTTGTCGGGGTTTTTGGATACCAAGGGAAGAGCTTGAAATTATGAAATGTGTTGAATTAGCGAATATAACGTATTAGGAACTACAAAGGCCATTTCTTGCGCATGGATGGCTGCTAAGCAGGAGTTTTCGGCAGTAGTGGTCAAGGCTCAGGCGGTGAACTCGAACGCTGTTTGAGGTGGGGGTCGAGCAGAGCGATCGACGGCGGCAACCGCCGCAAGACTGACGCCGGTCAGGTAGTGCCGTATCGAAATCTCATCGGTGAGTAGAAGAATTCAAACGCGCAGTGGACCAGACCATCCGCTTCATGCGCTCGTCGATTCCCGAACCAGAGAACCCCCATGGATTCTTCGCTGTGGGAATCCGTGCCATACTGGCATCTTGGCAATTATCAATCCATTCGATCCATTGCCGCCACCGCGGCTGTGCCGAGGTGTTCGTCGAGCCACCCCTTCAGCGGCACATCTTCTTCCGTCGGCGCGTAACGGCCATTGTTCTTGACCGCATCACCGAGCAACTGGCGCCGGATTGGACTGAGGTGTTCGTACAGATGCTCCACCATCATGTCGTCTTTGGGGCGTATCCAGCGATAGCCGTATCCATAAAACAATACTTTGCGGGTCAGGGTGGAGTGATTGGCACTGCGCGAATGCCACAGGCGGCGATCGAAAATTACGGCCGCCCCTGCATCGACGCAGACCGGTACGGCGGCTTCGGGTAGACCCGTAGCCGCGGCCTCTTTGGGATCGCGCCCCACTTCGGAAGACAGCGGCACTTCGTCGACGAGGTGGCTCCCGGGGATGACATAGAAATTCCCTCTTCCGGGCTCCGAGACATCGGTGAGAAAGTAGCCCACTTTAAGGGAAAGGCGAGGAGCTGGAAAGGTCCTGAGTTCGACATTGACCCGCCCGCTGTCCTGGTGCCACTCCAGCCAGCCAGCGCCGGGACCAGTATTCGCCTCGGGCGGCTTGATAGTCACATGGGCGTGGTACAGAAAAATATTCCACCCCAGAATGCCCCAGACCTTTGGCAGGACCAGCGGCCAGTCCAGCAGATCCAGAAAAGCCTGGTCTCGGTCGAAGAAGCTCGTCGTACTCCACAATTCGCCGGGCGTGGCCTGTCCCTCTTCCAATGCCTCCTGGTGCAGGCAGTCCACGGCCGCAGTCAGATGCTCCAGCACCGGAGCTGACAGGGCATTTTTAACTACGAGGAAACCTTGTTCCTCGAAGTGCTTTCGCTCCGCGTAGCTCAAGGTGTGGGCCAGACAATCCCGTTTCATTCTTTTAATCCCTCCGCCTATCTCAGTCTCAGGGCATCACGGCTTCTTCGCCCAAGTGTTGCCTTATCCATTCTTGCAGGGGCACGTCTTCTTCGCCAGGAGAGGTAAAACCCATCCCCCCCGTACTGGCTCCGAGCAACTGCCGGCGAAAGGGATCCACCTGCAGATTGGTGTACGGTAGGCTCGTCCATGGTGAGTGCCTAAGACAAAATCAGGACTCTGGTTAATCCTGGTGTGCAAGCGTCGGTAGCATGGGTTGAAACGCCAGGCGTTTACG
>CAUZQN010000475.1:0-3462 GCA_963581605.1 uncultured Binatia bacterium (SeqCode) | reverse complement strand
TTTGAGCCTATTGTGACTCAGGGGCCTCTCCCCGCACCATAATAAGCTGCGGCTCCTGCTTGTAATCTCGTCCCAGGTGTTTTACCCCTGGGAGCACTTTATTCTGCTATCATAAGGAGAAGATCCATGGCGGGGAAACTCAACGGACAGGTGGCAATCGTGACAGCCGGTGGCTCCGGTATTGGTGCCGCGACAGCGGTACGTTTCGCTCAAGAAGGCGCTGCCGTGATCGTCGCAGATCTGAGCGGAAAACGGGCTGAGGCGGTCACCGCCCAGATCAATGCTGCAGGTGGAAAAGCAACCTGCATTAAAATGGATGTATCTGATCCTGAGGGGATTCAGGCTACGATACAGCTTGCGCTCGATACATATGGCCGACTCGACATTATGTTCAATAATGCCGGGCTAGGCGAACTGGCTTTGCTTGAGGAGACCGCATTGGAAAGCTGGAATAGGACCATTGCGGTGACACTGACTGGTACGTTTCTCGGTATGAAGTATTGTCTGCCGATCATGCGCGAGCAGGGCAAGGGTGCAATTGTGAACACGGCTTCCATCTCGGGTAGGGGCGGCGACTACGGTATGTCGGCCTATAACGCGGCCAAGGCAGGAGTCATCAACCTGACCCGCTCAGCCGCGCTTGAAAACGCGAAATATAATATCCGCATCAACTGCGTCTGTCCCGGAGCGATAAACACCCGCGTGGTCCAGCTCTTAAGTGGTGATAACGCTGATGCGTTTCGGCAAGTCCAAGCCAACGCACATCCGCTCGGGCGTATGGGCGAGCCCGAAGAGATTGCCAACACCGTTCTCTTCCTGGCTTCTGACGAGGCATCTTTTATTACGGGTGAAGAGATTACCGTTGACGGTGGGGTCACCGCCCATACCGGCCTGCCAAATATGCTCCGGATCTGAGAGCGTGAGGATTTTGTGTGGATTGGATATCCCTGAGAGCCGCAAAAGAGGCGGAAATTCAACAGCTAGAATCGACGCGGCTGAGCGAGGTCACGCCGAGCATTCGTGATTTTACCCACTTTGTTACAACCCATAAACAAGAACTCGCGCTCATCGCTGCGCTCAAACGAACCGATCCGGATACGGGTAAATCCTGGCCGGATCGTGACTTAGTTGCCCTCGCTCAAGAATGTGACGATGCCGAGGTAGGCGCGGTCGGCGTCTATACCGAGCCGAGTGTGTTCGGAACATCTCTCGACGATTTACGAGCCATCTCTGATGTCGTCAGTGCGCCTATTCTCCAGCTCGATTTTATTTTTCATGAGAGCCAGATTCACCACGCTCGGCTGTGTGGTGCGGATGCCGTCTTGTTGTGGGCTGGTGGTGTGGATGAAAAGACCCTGGAGAGCTTGGTAATCACCGCAAGTTCTATTCATGTTGTGCCCGTTGTCATGGCACAGACGGCTGAAGAGCTGAGTCGGGCTCTCGTGGCAGGGGTCTTCATTGTTGGCATTGCCTCTCCAACCGGGAAATTTGATCCAGAGCAGATTACTGCCTTAGCGTCCCTGGTCCCATCGCGGAAAACGATTATTGCATTAGACGAAATTTCAACCCCTGATGAGGCTGAAGCACTCCATGGCAAAGTTGATGCGGCTGTGGTGAGTAATTGTGTGCTTGATGCGTTGGATGTGGAAGGGACGTTGGCCGATCTTGTCCAGACTGAGCCCCTGTAACTTCTGATCGTGATCGCATTGGGAACGCCAAGACCCTATAGTAGTTCAGAGAAGAGAGGGTCCAATATGACTGCGCAACAAGCAACAGCGGAAGTATTTTTTACTGCATTTAAGTCGCTGCCGAAACAAGAACAAGAGAGTATTCTTACTCGGATTGCTCTCGACAAGAAGCTGCATCGAATCCTAGAGGATGTCTCTGATCGTCTTGCTATTGGGGAAGAACGAGATGAACCGTCGAGGCCCCTAAAGGGTTATATTGCGGAGCGAGAACAGCGAGAGAAAATTCGGGCAAAACTTCGTAAGTGATGGCCTACACCATCCAGCTCAAACCCAGGGCAGAACGTGAGTTAGATCGACTTCCCCTTACTATCGCACGTCGAATCTGGCGCAAACTCTTAGCTCTTGAAAAAGCCCCGCGACCTCGGGGAACCAGTAAACTTGAAGGAACGGATGGGTATCGTATTCGGATTGGCGACTACCGGGTTGTCTATATTGTTGATGATCGAGAACAGACAGTGGATATTATTCGTGTTGCACATCGTAAGGAAGTTTACCGGTAAGAGTTTGTTCCCCTTTCTATAAGGCTTCCACACTCATGCCCAGCGATACTCAGCCGTTCCACCGTATGCCCTCTCGAATGACACGTTGGCGAAAAGCTGGATCAGTCCGTTGCAGATCAACAACCTCGACACGATAGGGAATAGTGCTTTCCTCAAAGCGTTCCCTGAGTTGAGAGAGGAAGCCTCGCGGAAGAGGGTGAGGCGAATCTACGGCAATATCAATGTCCGAGTACGATGCGGCCTCTCCTCGAGCCCATGAGCCAAACAGGTACACCGTAACATCGAGCGTTCCTGTCACTTCTTGCACGATAGGCCGCGCTTGCGCAATCGACTTGACTGCAACTGGCGTAGATTGGATATTTCGAGAACGCGTCTTTTGCACGGCTCCCTCACACAAAGCATTGTCCTTTTTTACTTGAGTTGCAACAAGTCCCACAAATTGCCGTAAAGGTCCTTGAAGACAGCGACTGTGCCGTAGCTTTCTTCAACAGGCTCGCGCACAAAGACGACGCCCTTGCCTTTATAGGCGTTGAAGTCGTACCAAAAGTCATCGGTGTGAAGAAACAGGAACACGCGCCCGCCCGTCTGATTGCCGATCCGCGATGACTGTTCTTCCCCCACGGCACGCGCAAGCAGTAACTTCGTTTCGGTCGAGTCGGGCGGGGCAACCAGAACCCAGCGTTTGTTCTGGGCTTCGATGAAGGTATCTTCGATGAGGGTAAAGCCCAGGGTGTCAACGTAGAACTTAATCGCTTCGTCGTAGTCCTTAACGACCACCGAGACATAACCAATTGTTTGCTTCATTCACGTTCCCTGACTGAGGGGCTCGTCCCGGCCTAGCTCCGAACGGCGGACTTATCCCATAGCCTTCATGAGGTTTTCGACGATCACATATCCAACCAGGATAGCGGTGACTAGTCCACTAAGTGTGAGGATCACCATGTTCCATGACCAGAGGTGTACGGTCAGGCTGAGGGTGAAGGTGCCAGTGTCCTGAGTCAGACGCAGTCGGAGGGCTGGATACACATTCAGCGCTACGGCTATGAACGTGCCGCCCAGCAGAATGACAGGCGGCACAGGATAGATTGATACGCCAGGCAACAGGCCGAGTTCATATTTGAGGATACTACCAGTGACAAAATAGAGCGCGGGTAAGGCGGCAAGCAGGCCAAGCCCAGCGAGGACATGGTGAGTATTGCTGAGGGACTCACGGG
>CAUZQN010000474.1:0-3463 GCA_963581605.1 uncultured Binatia bacterium (SeqCode) | reverse complement strand
GTATTTATTAAAACACCTTGACATTATCGTTCAGGTAGTTTATAATAATCTTGTACTAGGAAGAAGAGAACACCCCCGTGGTGAAACCACACCGAGACAGGGCACGCGGAAGGTAAGATGCCCCCCTCCAGTGAATAGATTTTTACACGCAGCCCACAGCTAAACCGGCTAATGCGGCGAAAGTCAGGAGGTAAACTTTGGCAGTAAAAGTTCGCAAACGGAAAGAGCTGTGGTGGGTTTACATTGACCACAACAACAAACGCAAGGCCAAGTGTATCGGCCCCAGTAAGCGGGCGGCTGACCAGGTAGCGGAGACGATCCGGGCGAAGCTGGCGCTGGGGCAGTTCTCTCTTGCTGAAGAAGATGCGGAACAGGCAGTCAGCTTCGCTGACTATTACGAGCGCTGGCTCAATACCTACGTGGCAGGTTCTGCCAAGCCCAGCACGATGGTGGCGTATGAATGTGTCGGGCGTCTGTATTTACTTCCGGCGTTTGGCGATCTGCTGTTGCGCGACATTGCGCCGAAGGATGTCCGCGCCTTTGCGTATGGTTTGGTGGCCACGCAACTGAAGCGCAATACGATCATGAGTATCTTGATCCCGCTCAGCAGCATATTTCGGTTCGCCGTGAAAGACGAGCTGTTGCTCCGTAATCCGGCCAGCGGCATTGCAGGTGAGATTGGCAGCCCAAAGCAATCCGACCAGCGCCCGGCTGACTTTCTCACCAAGGAGGAACTCGGAGCCCTGCTGCGCTGCTGCCAAGAGTATTTCCCGGCTCGGTATCCCTTCATCTCCCTTTTGGCCAAGAGTGGCCTGCGAATTGGGGAAGCCCTGGCGTTGGAATGGGTCGATATCGACTTCGACGGGCGTTTTATCCATGTCAGCAAGACCGCAGACAGGGGTCGGATCGGTAGCCCGAAAAATGGCAAATCACGGCGCGTCGATATGAGCCAGGGCCTCGCTGACACATTGAAGCGGCTTCGTGTGACGCAAGGCAAACGTGCGCTAGAAAATGGGGTACCGGCGCCCCGGTTGCTCTTCCCAACGAGATCGGGCCGACTAATGGATCGGACAAACGTCTACCGCTGTATCTGGGGCCCACTCTTGAGGAAGGCGGGATTTCGGCAGATCCATGTCCATGATCTCAGGCATACGTTCGCAAGCCTGTTGATCCAGAACCGTGAATCCCTGGCCTACGTGAAAGAGCAGATGGGCCATAGCTCGATCAAGATGACGGTGGACACCTACGGGCACCTCGTACCGGGTGGCAACAAAGCGGCTGTGGACAAGCTGGATGGGCTCGAAGAGGCAACCATCCGCAACCCAGCCGCAACCGGCGGCGGTGAGCGAAAATACGAAACTGGCTAAGTTGCTAAAAGAATTGGGATATTCGAGAATTATCGACAGATAACATCAGATCCGATACATGAAGGGCAATCGACACTAAGACTGGTGGACGGATGACACAACAAACACAATTGACACAACAGGCACCCACACCATCGCTGACGGAAAGGGATCAACCGCTCTGGACCCCGGCGCCGGAATTAGCCCGGCAGACGCAGCTAGCCAAGTTCATGCACACAGTCGGCCAGCAGGACTTTCCCGACTATCACTCTCTGTGGGAATGGTCGGTTAAAAATCCGGGTGCATTCTGGTCTGCCGTCTGGGATTTTTGTGGCGTCATTGGGGAGAAAGGTGGTGTTTTGTTGCACGACGGTAGCAAAATGCCGGGAGCGCAGTTTTTCCCGCAGGCCCGTCTGAACTACGCCGAAAACCTGCTGCGTCGCCGCGACAGCCAGACCGCTTTGATTTTCCACCCTGAGACCGGAGCGGAGCGGAGTGTGAGTTTCGCTGAATTGTATGACCGCGTTAGTCGCTGGGCGCAGGCGCTGAAAGGCGCCGGGATGAGGGCGGGCGACCGTGTTGCGGGTTATATGCCGAACATGCCCGAGACGATCATTGCCATGCTCGCAGCATCCAGCATTGGGGCGGTCTGGTCCTCGGCCTCGCCGGATTTCGGGGTACAGGGAGTGCTGGATCGATTCGGACAGATCGAGCCGACGGTCCTTATTGGGGTTGATGCGTATTTCTATAACGGCAAAACGGTCGACTGCCTGTCCAAAGTCCGCGACGTTCAGCGCCAACTGGCAGGCCTGAAAACAACCGTCATTGTTCCCTTTGTGTCGGACAGTCCCGATCTGGCAGGTCTGACAGACAGCGTTTGGGTGGAGGATTTTATTGCGCCGTATGCGGCGCAGGAGATCGCTTTCACCCGCCTGCCTTTCAATCATCCGTTGTTCATCATGTTTTCCTCCGGCACCACGGGTGCCCCGAAATGCATTGTCCACGGCCAGGGTGGGACGCTGATCCAGCATCTCAAGGAACACCGCCTGCACTGCAATATTCGTCCTGCTGACCGGGTGTTCTATTTCACGACGTGTGGTTGGATGATGTGGAACTGGCTGGTTTCGGCACTGGCGAGTGAAGCCACGCTGCTACTATACGACGGCTCGCCCTTCTACCCCGACGGACATGTGTTGTGGGAGTTTACCAGCGCGCACCAATGCACCCTCTTTGGCACGAGTGCAAAATATATTGACGCGCTCAAGATAAACGGTCTGCGTCCCGGCGACACACATGATGTGAGTGCACTAAGAACTATCACCTCCACCGGCTCGCCGTTGGTGCATGAGAGTTTCGATTTTGTGTACGACGCGATCAAGCGCGACGTGCATTTGGCCTCGATCGCCGGCGGGACGGATCTCATCTCCTGCTTTATGTTGGGCAACCCGATCTCTCCGGTCTGGCGCGGGGAAATCCAAGAGGCTGGGCTGGGCATGGCGTTGGCGGTGTTTGGCGAGGAGGGTCAACCTATTCCGGCTGGCGCAGGGGCGGGTGAGCTTGTCTGTACCCAGCCGTTCCCGAGTATGCCGGTGGGTTTCTGGAATGATCCCGACGGCAGCAAATACCACAATGCCTATTTCGACCGCTTTGAGTCTGTGTGGTGCCACGGTGACTGGATTGAGCGCACGCTCCATAACGGGATTATCATCCACGGTCGCTCTGATGCGACACTCAACCCCGGCGGCGTGCGTATCGGCACGTCCGAAATCTACCGTCAGGTGGAGCAGGTCGAAGGCGTAGTAGAGAGCCTGGCGGTTGGACAAGACTGGAAGGCCGACGTGCGAGTGATCCTGTTCGTTACGCTAAAGGATGGCCTGGAGTTGACGCAGGCGCTGGAGAAAGACATCAAAACGCGCATCCGCTCTGGCGCTTCCCCCCGGCATGTCCCGGCCAAGATCATGCAGGTCGCGGACATCCCGCGTACCAAGAGCGGTAAAATCTCCGAACTCGCCGTCCGCGACGTGATCCACGGCCGACCGGTCAAGAACCTGACCTCGCTCGCCAACCCGGCGGCGCTGGAGCTGTTCAAGGATATTCAGCTCCTTCAGGAAGATTGA
>CAUZQN010000473.1:0-3464 GCA_963581605.1 uncultured Binatia bacterium (SeqCode) | reverse complement strand
CGTCATTGCGGCAATAGCAATGAATGTCATCCAAACGTCGGTCTTGCCACAACTGCTGGACCATGGAGCCGTCAATCTCGGTTTTTCCCGGCAGGCCGATCATCTTGGCCAACACGTTGAATCCACCCCGCAGCCGGTGCACCCCGTAGTTCGTCAAAAAATCGTACAGATCGTAATGGCCTTCATCAGAAAAGCGATAACGCGATTTACCACTAAAATAGCGCGGCAGACGGCATCCGTACTTGAGTGCATGGAGTTCAAGAACAGGCAGATCAAAACCCCGCCCATTAAAGCTGACTAAGGTACCGGGAAATTTTTCGAGCCGTTGCCAAAAGGTTCGAATTAAAGCTTCTTCGGCTTCTTCGGCTTCTTCGTCGTTCTGGTTTGATTCACTCATCGTATCTGCATTAACTGTCTCCACCCTGGCCAGCACGTGCTCATCGTTGACCTGACCAACAGCGATGGAAATGGGGACGTGAAAAGAGAGCGGGAAAAAATCGTTCCCTTGCTCTTCGCGCAAGCGCTGCTGTATCTGGCTATAGGCATCCTCGTCCGAGATTCCATCTTCTTCCGCATGTGGGAAATAGACAGCCCGAACGAGGCTTTTCTCTATGCGTGTTTCAATGTCGAAAATGGTGTAGCGCATACAAGCACAAAGAGTTGAGAGACAAACAGTGCACGAGAGCCGGTCTCTCGTGCACTGTTTGTCCTAGGCCACAAATCGGATCGTGCCGTCGTCTTCGACACGCCGCACCTCGCCGTTATACATGAGTAGATGTAAATGCGCCAAGGTCTCAAACGTTGCCGCGAAAATATGAAAAATAGGCAGGTCCGACTTCAGATCGAAGACCTGAGAGGCGACTTCATAGGCGGACTGCGCTTTGGCATGCACAATGTCGCGCATCTCTTCCAGGCGATATTTATGATGCTGGATGATCTGTTTGGCCCGGTGACGATGATCTTTAAACACACCGCCATGGGCGGGCAAAACAAGCTCCACATCAAAGTCCTGGATTTTCTCATGCGAGTCGAGAAAATCTTGCAGAGGGTTATCCGGCCCGGCGTAGTAGACGCCAACATGGGGTGTAATCTTGGGCAGGAGATGGTCACCCACGATCATCACCTTATCTTCGGGCAAGTAGAGACAGCAGTGGCCTTCGGTGTGTCCAGGCGTCCACACCACCTGCAGTTCACGTTTGCCGATATACACAGCCTCGCCGTCGCGCAGAAAATGATCCGGCTTCGCAGGCATATAACGCGAGCCATAAAAGCTGCCTGGTGTGGGAAGATCGCTCGGATCATTCAAGGGAATGCCATGCTGCTGGAAGAAGGCAAAGGCCTCAGGCAGGCGTTCGGTAGACTGCAGGCGCTCGACTCGGGGCAGTTCCAGCTCATTGAGATAGACGTCGGCGCCGGTCAATTCTTGGTACGTCTGAGACGTCCCAAAGTGATCCGCGTGGTGGTGGGTCGAGATCAGTTTGCGGATAGATGAGGGAGAACAACCGACTTCGGCGAGCGCCGATTTCAGCGTCTCAATACTCTCTTCCGTATGCATCCCGGTATCGATTAGTGCCCACTCATCTTCATCTCTGACGAGGTAGACGTTGATTATGGTCGGACGCATCGGCAGAGGCAAGAAGAGCTGATAGATGCCTGAGGCCACCTCGCGAATCTTCGCTTCTGTTTGTTTCATTCGTGTATATTGTCCTTGATCGGAAACGTCGCTTTTATTTTCACTTTCCAGCGAGCCACGACCCCATCTTCGACGATGGCGGCTATGTCTGACACCTGGACCTCGTAGATACCGCTAATAGTCACGGCCGCCCGTGCGAGGGCAAGAGAAACCGCCTCTTCTATACTTGTTGAAGACAAGCCTGTGAGTTCTATCGTTTTTTCGACCATAAGGCCTCCTGCTGTTGCTCTGGCGGAGGCCTTATCCCTCGGCTGAAGAATGTGACGAGCGGGCACCACCGCACGCGGGTGCGTGAACCGACGCGGAATATGGGCCCGGTCTATACAGCCGGGCCTGCAACGTTTCTTTGAACCGGACCAGTAAGTCCCGAGCGTTTATTTTGCTCCGCTGATCAACGAGCCGTTGGATCAGCAGCCCATTCAAAGTTGCCATAATCAAGGCCGCATCCTCAGCAGGCTGGATAGACGGATCAAAAAGTCCGGCTTTTCGACCCTGCTCAAGAATAGAGGTCAGGAGCTGTTGATAGACCTGGTAGAGGGCGCTGACATGATCAACCACCTCTTTGGCATTCTCTTCCTCTCGGACGACTTGTCCAAGAACAAACTTCACCGAAGACAGGTGCTGTGCGATGAACTCGTAATAATCGTCAATCAGCTTTTCAAACTGTTCGCGTTCATTGAGTCCCTGCAATCTTGTAGCGTCAATGGAATACGGCGAGAGGAAGTTTTGTAGAGCGGTCCGAAAAAGATCATCTTTCGTGCCGAAATGCCACAGGATGAGTGCTTTACTGACCTCCGCCGCCTGTGCAACCTGAGCTAAGGAGGTATCCGTATACCCCTGTGTCGCAAACAGTTTTCCGGCAACGTCGAGGATTTTTTCGCGCGTACTCACACGTGCACGGTAAGTAAAAAATCACTGCCTGTCAACGCAACAGCCTACGAATATAAACAGGTACGAGCATGTCACATGCAGGATCATGTGACATGCTTGTTAAAGCGTTCATTCACCTCACGATGAATAGAGAAAATCGCTCTTCCGATCTGATCGGCCGTCCAGGTAATACGCGGGAAGTCCGGATAGGTTATATAGCCTCCCGAGAAGACCTCATTCCGGTTGCCGTTGGGCCCCAGGAAATAAATCGTCGTACCACGTGTGATACCGTGCCGCGCCGGACCAAAATCGATCGGCACATTATTGCGACCCAGTATATCACCCGCCCGCAGGATATCGTTCCAGCTGTCCAGCCAGAAAGCAAAATGATGCAGCTTGCCATTCGGTCCTTTGACAAAGGCAATATCGTGCGCCTTGTTGGAACAAAAGAGAAACGCAGCCAAGAGTTCCTCATTATCGAGAGCGGGGATAATGCGCTCGCTCATCCGAAAGCCTAGGACACGGGTGAAAAAATCCACATTGGTCTGTACATCCTCAGCCGTTACTAAGATATGATCGAGCCGATCCGGACCGATCCCGCCGGACGGACGGTCACTCGGCCACGGGTCGGGATTTAGTACCCCAACTCGTGTTCCGCTCTGCTCCGCCTCAGCGTACAATTCCAATACATGTTCAGACGGCAGCGTGCAGCGGATGGCCTGTCCAATGCCCAGGTTCTCACCCGCTGAAACTCGGCTTACGGGCAGCCCAAAATTCTCAATGGCTTTTTCTAAGTGGGCGAGTTCGTCCTGGCTTGCGACCTTATAACCCATCTTCACCAGACCCAGGCCGCCATTTTCGACCACAAGACTGTGGTGGTCATACTCATCCCAGCATTTGA
>CAUZQN010000472.1:0-3469 GCA_963581605.1 uncultured Binatia bacterium (SeqCode) | reverse complement strand
CGAGTTTTTATGGATTACTGTGGTAGCTTGCGCTGTGCGCGCGAGCATACTGGCACGCGAGGAATAGATTCATTGTCTCGCGGGTAAACCGTGATCTTCGCTTTGGCGATTCCTATGTTCCTGTTGCTCCTTTTAGTAATACACCACAGAATCATAGTCCTAAAGCCAGACGTAACCGACGGTTCACTTCCACGAGTAATGCCTGCTGAATTTCTCCTAGTCGGCGTAACACAAGGGGCTTCTGGAGTAAGGCCAATTTGTGCGCTCTTAACACAGAGCGACGCTTCAACCCTGTCCTCGGAAAAGAAAGATGCTCCGTTTCAAGGATAAAATCTGTGGGGAGAAGGTTCTCCGGTATAGCTGATGAGATAAAAAGACACAGAACATCATCTAAGGTGGGCGAGGAAATGGTCGGGTGTAAGAACGAGAGCGGGACGGACCTTCGCCCCAGTCAAGTCTGTGAACGGGTAGTGTATGAGAACTACGCTTCCTCGTTTGACTGCTGACTGGGCCATTGTACCGCCTCACCATCCTCGGTGGAGTAGATGTCCTCCTCTTTTGCTTCAAGCCAATCAAAACTCCCGGATGAGGCTACAAGCTCTGTGAGTTCTTGAACGGAAATGTCGTCTGTAAGGAGCTGGGGCTGCTGGAGCTTTCGGCGAGCAAGGACAAATGCCGCAAAGGTTTCGACTTCTGCTCGTTCCTGGGGAGTCAGCTCTTCGAGTAATTGAGGAAGCCTTTGGGACATAGTGGAATCTCCTGCTTTTTCTCCTGTTAACTATTGTACGGGAAGTCTCCAGCTCGGACTATACTTGAGTAGTACGTATACTTTCATCCGCACTACGCCGACGGCGATGGTCAGAGAAACGCTCGCCTTCCACGTTCTCCGTGCGGAAGCCATTCATCTTCCACGGTTTGCAGAATTTGCAGCCCGCGCGACTTCGCCTCGCTTTTTTACGTTTGTGGTGCATGAAGATATTGTAGAGGGGGTAAAGGGTAGCGCACCGGTAGCGCAACCTACCGAAAGAAAAGGCGGGTCAAGTAATTTAGCTTACACTAACTATCTTTCCCGAAACCCCGGCATGACTTCCTTGGCAAACAATTCCAACGAGCGCGTGACTTTCTGAGGATCGAGTCCTGGGAGCTGGGTGCCCATTACAAAGTGGTTGCAGTGGAAACGCTGGCGGAATTTCTCCATTTTACGCGCAACTTGATCCGGCGTGCCGATCATGGCCGCCCGGCCAAGACCTGAGTCGCGCAGTTCGCCGGCGTGTTTGAACTGCCAGCCGTCAGCATCGCCCGGCGCGTCGTTGGCTTCGGCGAGAATCACCCCGTAGTACTGCATGGAATAGTGCAGATGTTCTTGGACGTCCTCCCAGGCTTGGTCTTCAGTCTCGGCCACATAAACCATACGAATTTGTCCGATATTGAAATTGGCGGGATCGTAGCCATTCTCTTTAAGCGTCTGGATATATAACGGGGCCGGGTCTGGTCCGATGGTCGCCATGAGATGACAGCCCATTTTCGCGACGCGTTGAATGGCTTTCTCTGTGCGCGCACCGATCCAGACAGGGATATGTGGTTGCTGAACAGGCTTGGGAGAAAGTGTCATGTCTTTGACCTGAGTGAACCGGCCGTCATACGTGACGTTCTCTTCGGTCCACAAGCGACGTAACAGCTCAAGACCTTCAGCAAGGCGAGCCGAGCGCTCTTTGCGCGGGATATTCAAGGAGTGAAATTCGTTGGCTGCATAGCCTTGCCCGGCTCCGAGGTCGAACCTCCCATTGGACCAGATGTCGATGCAAGTCGTGTCCTCGGCGATACGGACCGGATGTTGGAACGGCATGAGTAAAATATACGTACCGATTCTGATTCGACTCGTGCGGGCGGCAATCGCGGCTGCCGTGGGTAAGGTCGAGGGGTTATAGCCGTCTTGCGTGAAGTGATGTTCCGCCAGCCAGACGTTGTCATAACCCAGATCCTCAGACCGAACGATCTGGTCGAGCAACGCCTGGTACAGCTCTGGATACGGGCGTCGCCACTGGGGCGGATTGCGAAAGTCGTGAATGATGCCGAATTTCATAGTGCTTGTCCTCAGGTTTGGCGTGTTGCATATTTGGTAGGTGATGTCTAGTAAACAAGCCCCAGTTAGCGTGCTTAGCCCCGGTTCGCCCCGGTGCGTGGACCGATCATAAGGAGGACACAATGGCAATAACAACGCCCCAAACAGCATCTCCTCACAATGCATGGCGTCAAGAGACCCCTGGCCACGACGGTTGGGCGCGGACGGCGCATGCCGACGACCCCAATAAATACTATATGGTCTCGGTCGATACGCATGGCATTGAGCCGAATGACTATTTAGAGCAGCGTATTGAGAAAAAATACTTAGACCGCATTCCGAGGATGGAAATTGACGAGGACGGCGCCCAGTGGACGATTTGCGAGGGCATGAAGCCCGTGCTCGTCAAACCGGGCCGCAACTATGAGAAATATCTGCCGGCGCTTGAATCGTTCGAAGACTTAGACATGTTTCAGCCGTATTCAAAGCGTTTTGAGGAGGAGGATTTCCGCCGTAATCATGCTGGGATTGATATCAAGCAGCGCATTAAAGACGCGGATGCGGACGGCATTGATGCCGAGATTATCTTTCCAAATAAAGGGCTGCTCGCTTATGCGACGCCTGATCCGGTTTTCCAGGGCGCGATGTTTCGAGCCTGGAATCGCTGGGCGCAAGAAACGTTCGGTGGTCACTGGGAGCGCTTTATGCCTATGGCCATGATCGCGACTGGCGATCTCAAAGGTGCCCTGGCCGAGGTCAAATGGGCGGCAGAGCAAGGTTTCAAAGGACTGACCCTGCCGAACAAACCGATCTTTGGACCGCTCAAAGATGGCGAGCTGCAATACAACGACAAATCGTTTGAGCCGTTCTGGTCACTCATCGAAGAAGTCGATCTGCCCATAACCTTCCATGTCTCCACCGGTCGGGATCCGCGTGCAGTCGGTGGCAACGGCGGTGCCCTGATTAACTATGTCAGCCACTCTATGTCTACGGTGATGGACCCGCTTGTTCATTTGATTTCCTCCGGTACGTTTGAGCGTCACCCAAAACTCAAGGCCGGCTCCATCGAAGGCGGCATCGGCTGGGTGCCATGGATGGTCGAAACCTTGGACTACGCGCACAAAGCCCACCACATGTGGGTGCGACCCGTCTTGCCTGAACCGCCCAGCTTCTACTATCGACGCAATTGTTTTTCTTCTTTTATGAATGACCGCTCTACGCTCTTGCTCGCCGAGGAACTCGATCTGGTTGACAATTTCATGTGGTCGAATGACTATCCGCATCATGAGGGCAGCTGGCCGCACTCGACTGCCAGTATCGAGCGTCAGATGGACACATTGTCTGAAGAGAATAGAGAGAAGATTCTCGGTCTGAATGCTGCGCGGGTGTTTCAGTTGGACGTGCCGC
>CAUZQN010000471.1:0-3469 GCA_963581605.1 uncultured Binatia bacterium (SeqCode) | reverse complement strand
ACGTACCTGGCAGGAAGCAACGCGTGGCAAAGTGGTCCATATCGATATGGTTCTTTGGCCCAGACACCACGCGAATACCGTACCTGAATTTTTGAAACTGCAAGCGGACTTATGAGATTTAGCGCGTGACTGCCTGAAACGTCACACCCTTGGCAACCTGGCAGTTGTAGAGATTAAACTTGCAGCGCCGCCTCGATGATCGCACGCGTCTTCGGGGTCGAGTCCTTCAATCAGGGAGGCGTCCCTGTCCACCTGGGCGTCCTACGCCGATTTCCTATTATGCCTTCGCTTCCACCTGGCCACCCTCGCTTCCTCTGCGGGGGTGGCTGTGCCAATGAGGTCTTCCGGAACTAGCTCGCCCCAGACCTTTAGCCATCCAATCTCAGTTTCGTGTCGAGGCCCGTACCCGTAACAGGTAACGCCTTGTCGATCATAATCCTGTCGCGCCTTCTCTTGCTGCGCGACGTAGTGTTTACGTGGCATGATCTGTTCCCCCGTGGAACGCAAGACCCCGCGTGTAGATTCCGCATTCAGCAAGACCGGAAAGTCTCAAACCGTGCCACTCAGGCCACGATTGCAAGCCGTGCTGGAAGAGGCATTATCCTGCCGAGGTGAAGCCCCCGTGGTCTTTGTGACGAAGGCAGGCGGAGCCCCGGACAGCCGATGGGTTTACAATGGCCCTAAGATACCATAGCAAGCGTATAATTGACCCCTTTGGCCCGCATATATTACGACACACGTTTGGTTCGCGCTGCGTTATGAGCGGAGTGGACATTCCCACGACGCAAGAACTCATGGGACATGCTGATTTCAGTATGACATTGCGGTATAGTCACCTGTCGCCAGACCATAAGGGAGAGGCAATGGACGTGATGAAAAGCCACTTTTCGGCAAAAAGTACCGTGAATTTTCACAACTTCCCTCTAGGAGCGGTTGGGGGCCAGACGAGAAGGTCGCGGCTATTCACTGAGTTAGAGAGCTTACTGGGCATTGATAGAGAGCGTTGTTGTTGTCTTCCAGAAACAACGGAGGAGAAGATATGAGCAACCTTACATCCCTGGGGCAGAGTGTTGGCGAGCTGCTCAAGACACACAAGCAGACTATTGCGGTCGCGGAGTCTTCCGCGGGGGGTTTGATCTCGGCCGCTCTACTCGCAGTTTCCGGTGCATCGGCATATTTTTTGGGCGGCGGCGTGATCTATACACATGAAGCGCGGCGGTCTCTTCTGGCCATGCCAGATGATGCACTCGAAGGCGTGCGCGCCAGTACTGAGGAATATGCCCGACGTCTGGCCCATCAAGTGCGCGTCCGTTTTGAGACCACATGGGGGCTGAGTGAAACCGGAGCAACCGGCCCAACCGGCAATCGCTACGGCGATGCAGCCGGACATGCCTGTATTGCCCTTGTGGGCCCGGTGGAAGAGACGCTAACCCTAGAGACCGGAAGCGCGGATCGGGAAGCCAATATGTGGACATTCACCCAGACTGCCCTGGAGTTATTGGCGAAGGCCATCGAGAAAAACGTCACATAAAAGAGGTCACCATGACGCATTGTGTCACCCAGGCTCTAAAAGTTTTACTTCTACTCATCTGCTGTCTCACGCTGCTGCCAGCATCCTTCGCCGATGCCCAGGGCGGCGCCGGTGTGGGAGGCGATCGCCCCTCAGCTAAGACGCGTCGCTTCCCGTTTAAAGTCATCCTGACCGGCTTCCTCAACACCGATCCCGCACCAGAGGCACTCGCGGTTATGCAACTCGGACTGACCGGTTATCGGGGTCAGTACCAGCTGGAAGTCACCAGTGTGAAAGCACCGAATGCACCCGGACTGACCCCGCGACAAATTCTCCTGCATCGGCTCGGGAAGCGCTTGTCGGATCTGGATGTCACCGGCCCACGCAACACGCTGGAAAAGATTGCCCAATCCCAGCCCGGCACGCCACTGGAACTGACCGGCTGGTATGCTCAACGCGACGGGGAGTTTCGGCTCGAAAAGGTCAGAATTGTTGGGTTTGAGTAAGCCCTGTTACAAATCAATCGGCAGTTCGAGATATTCGTGGTAAACCATGTCGCGGTGTGCCAGCAAGATCGGATTTACCGCGGCTTGCACAACTGGGTCAGTATTGGTGTACATAGTCCGAAAAGCATCTGGCATTGGACACAGATCGTGTGGCAGCGGTTGGATGAGGGCAGCAAACGTTGCCCAATAAATGTCCAGTGCGGACAACTGGCTGCCGATAAAGAACTTACTGCCCTTTTCTCGTTGTTGCTCCAGACGGGTACTTAGAGTTTTCAGAATGTTCGCCACCCGAGCTGGCGCGGCCACCACCTCTTCTCGATTGTAGCCATATTTCTTTCCCATATGGGAGGCGAAGGCACGCGCTGACTCTTTCGTGTCTGCGTCGGTCAACACGGGATGGAGGAGCATCAGACGCTTTGACCAACCAAAGCCATGCTGGCCACACAGCTCATTACAATATCCAAACATCAGCATCCGCTCTTCTATATTCTCTGGGATCAGCGCCAGAGTCGGCTGGAGGCGCTCTGCTAAAAAGAGCTGCTCTATCCAGGTTGAGCGGGGCGGTTCGTCATTCCAGATCGCAACCGGCGCCGTCGCCTGTGCGGTCCATTCGGTGAGTTCTCGATTCTCTTCACCAATCTCCTGACGTACGCGGACGTAAGAAATACCTTTAACATGCAAAATTCCCTTGGCAGCCTCGCTCCATGGACCAGGCACGCCGAGCGAGAGCACGAGTCGGAGCCCGGATGGGGTTCTTGCTTGTGCAACATCAATATAGTCAGCCACGACCTGCCTCCTTATTGTCTCGCTATTCTGGTCTCACCATTCTTGCGAGTGACCGGGCGTATACCGATAAAAGACGGTAATGGTCCGATCTTTCAAAAACCACGGTCCTTTTTCTTTGATGAGTGTGTCATCATACCGACCAACAATGACCTGGATCGTCCCATCTTCCACCGAGTCAACATCAAAATAGGCCGCCGCAACGGCCGTCTTTTTATTAAGCGAGATAACTGGTTCGAAGAGCCTATGCCGGACATGCTGAACGTCGCAGGGGCGCGATTCAAAAAAGTGTGTGTACCAGGCTTGGATGTCTTCGCGACCGGCGGATTGCTTCGTAATCGCTGGAGGAGGTCGTCTGTCTGACCCCAGATGGACGAGATGAGACGGATGGGACAGAAGGGGCTGCTCGCCGGACTGTTTGCGACTGCCGTGTGACTTTCTTTGGCCCGACTTTCGGCTTTTGTTTGGGACCGGATTTCTTTGCCGCCCGTTGTCTTGCCATACGCCCTCCCGCCGTCTGCATCATCGTTCTCGAACAATTTTTCAGCAGGTATCCGATTCTGCAACTCGTCGCCTTCCTTTGTCAAGCATAGAAGAAGGTTGCAGAAAGAGAAGGAAAGGCTGGTTGAGGCAGGTATCACTTACCCTCAGAGCGTATGCAAAAAGCCCC
>CAUZQN010000470.1:0-3471 GCA_963581605.1 uncultured Binatia bacterium (SeqCode) | reverse complement strand
ACGCCCGAGCCAGCGCGTAAGCGCTGTCCGGGTCTTTGACCAGGGGGAATCCCTCGGCAAACCAGGTCGGGTAGAGCAAGGTCTGATCCACACCCATGGCGTCCATATCTCGCAGCCGGGCGTGTGCGTCAGACGCCCCCTCGGTCATGGCATGTCGGGCATCCGGGTCAAGCTCGCCGATCTGGTCACACGTCATGCCCGGTCGCCAGATGGCATAGCGTGGGATGTTGGGATTCACCTGATCGCGGTATATTTCGCCATTGATCTTGAGGTAAGAGGCGTACCGGCCTTCCTCACGCCATAAGGAAAATTTTCCCAGCGTACGGTTTTCCGGCTCCAAATATTTCTCCCAGATCTCGGGCGACTCGACAATATGTGAGTTGGCATCAAAGACGGCAAAACGCTTCTGGCCTGTCATACTCGGGCTCCTGCATGTCCGTGGCCAGTAGCTGGTCGTCCCCGTTCACGATACGGCCGGATAAGGGCGGCTTCAGGCTTGAGCGCTTGTTCGATTTCTTCTGCTGTGGGCCACCAATCCGGCCGCTCAATCTCGGTCACTCGCTCCCGGATGAACGTTTTCGGGGTCTCGATATGATACAGTTTGCGCGCGTTTTCTCCCAGGAATTTTCTCTGGTAGGACTCTGCCAGATCACATGTGCGCATCGTCTCAAGCGCCCGCCAGACATCGTCGCCGTCATGGTGATACACATCCGAGGACCAGGCTAAGATGTCTTGGTAAAACTCGGGCAAGCGTGAGGGTGGAGCCTCATCGCCTTCAAAACCGGTGACACAATGCTCAAAGAATGTCTCGCTGGGCAGGCGCTTGAGCGGCGGCAACGCGCGCTCATTGCGGTATAGCTTATAGAATTTATCACATCGGTCAAGCAGAAAGCTGAGCCAGGTCGAAGAGGCTTCAAATACCGCAGCATTGAGCTTGGGGTGGCGTTCAAAGAAGCCGGATAACAACACCATCGTCACCCACAGCGAGGCTTCGGCTTGAAAGTTTTGCACATTGGTCAGAAAAGAGTGCGGCAAACCTGAGCTGATAATGGTCCGAGCGATCAGCTCTGCTCCCGAGTACTGTTCGGAATAGCCGGCAGGCTTGAGCGAGCCAAAGGCCGGGAAGGGATGCATGCCGTACACCATGCCGGTCTCTTCCATGGCCCGCCACACCCGTTCGTACTTAGGCTGGAGTGGATAATTGCCCATAGCATCAACGGGCCGGACCAAGCCCACCCGACAGCCTTTGTCCGCTACCCGACGCACCTCTTGGGCCGCATAGAACGGGTCCTGCATGGGCAACATGGCGGCAAAGAAGAGCCGCTCGGGGTCTTCCTGGCAGTATTCATACGCCCATTCGTTATAGGCTTTGCACATGGCCTTGGCGCCGAGCGCGTTCTGCAGCCATGGATAGGTATCGATGTCGGTCGGGATGATCAGCACCTGATCTATCCCCTGGACATCCATATCCTGCAAGCGCTCTTTGGGTTTGTAGGAACCTTTGTGGTCAAGATAGTCGGCCTGCTCCGCTGTCACGGCGGTCTTAGGATTCAGGTTGCGGACGTATAAGGCGCGTTGGATATCATGTTTGAGCCCCGGCCCGGCCAGGGAGATAGCATTGAGATTGCGGCGCGATCCGCCAATTCGCTGCGAACCGATTCCCGCCCCTGCTATGCCATTTACGGTCAGCTGCTTGGTCTCGGCATCGAACCACATGGTGGTCTTGAGGGCTTCCAGCTCGTCCTTGCTTAACCAGTCTTTGGCCCGCTCCCAGATCCAGGGCGGCTCCGTGACGTGGGCGTCGCAGTCAAAGGTCGGGAAGTCCTTCGTCATCGGCGCAAACTTTTGAATCGGCACGCACTACCTCCTTCGTGTACAGCCCCGTCCTGCAGTCGGGCTGCTGGCCGGTACTGTATCACTCTCGCGCCGCCTTGGTACAGCAGTGCAGCTCTTGGCCAGTAGGGGGCGGCGCACCATTCGATCCAGAGATAAACGACCCCCGCCCGGGCACGACTTGTCGCCCGGCAAGATGGCACCGAGCTTGATGAATAAATTCTGTTTGCCTGCTTTATGCTGGAGCGGCTGAAGGCGTACCGGGCGTTTTTTCCGCAGCGAATATGATACGAGCCAGCGGGGGGATGCGCATGAAATCAAATGAAACACTCGATGCCTACGCTGAAGAACTCCGCGAGCCTTTTCGCGTGAGCCTTGCTGATCTCGCGCTTACCGTTCAGCACTTCCGACGCGATCCCTCTGGAACCAAAGAGAGCCCAGACGTCTTTGTGACGGAGTTCCCTATCCTCCATGCATGAGCGGAGGAATTCGAGCGGCGTTGTCTGTGGCAGCTCCGATTGGATTTTTTTTGCTCGTACGGTTCGATCAGAGCAAAGAGCAAGTCACTCAGCCGCTCCTCTTCGGGGGCTAACTCACGCACGGCAGCTTTGTGCTCAATCTCAGCAAGAATAGCGTGCAGCCGCCCATACTCTTCATCATTATGGATTGCACAGGGCAAGGCTAGGCTGAGCAGGCGTTTGTATTTCTTTTCGCTGAAGGCTGCAATCGCACTCATTTCCATTTCTCCTTGTTGTATTCGACATGCGTCAAGATATGGAGGACAAAAACTTTTTGGGCCGTGTAGGTAATCCGGGCGATGATCCGGTAAGCATTGCCACCCACGTTAAAGACCGTTCGACGGTCCACAAGATCAGCGTGGGGGAAGTCCGCACGAACCTCTTGAATATTCTGCCAGGCAGCTCAAGACGAACCGGACCCAGGTGGACCGGCTGCTCAACCCAAAGAACGATATTACGCTCGGCAGCCTGCAACGGGCGGCGGCGATGGTCGGACGCCGGGTGCACATCGAGCCGGTATAGTGCGGGTAAAAAGACACCTCGCCTCTCGTCTTTCCAGAATGACACTCCGTCTTGTCCTGGGCCGGAAATACGGGACGCTGTATGGTTATTCAGGTTCTTGTGAAGCAGCAAGGGAAAAAGGGCTCAAGTCTTGCAATAAAACAAGTGTTTCATGGTCAATCAAACGGCAGAGAAACGACCTGATTCTTCCACTCCTCGGCTTCACTGGCTGACCAAATTAGTAATAGATTATCCACAATAGGACTGATCGGCGAGCCCTGTTTCACCATCCGCAACCCCGCAATAGTCCGGCCTTCCGCCATGCGCTCGTAGGCGGTCGCTGGCATGGTGTTGACGTCATGCGAAACGATAAGAACTCCTTGCCCTGCGGCGTAGTCTAGAAGAAAGGCGTCGGGACGATTTGCGAACCCAAGCTCGCGGACTCGCTGAAACTCGACTTCGGGAGCACGACGCAGGACACCCACGACGAGATGTTCATTGAGATCATGGTCGGCCAGGAACCTCGGATGGCTCACTGTGGCGCTGTTATTTTTTGCTCAGGGAACGCCCGAAGGCGCTGCAGGACAGGGCTCCCATTCTTGGCTGCTTTCGCCCGTTC
>CAUZQN010000469.1:0-3479 GCA_963581605.1 uncultured Binatia bacterium (SeqCode) | reverse complement strand
ACAGGCATTCGAGACGCTGCTGCGGCCTTGTCTGTACGAGGTTTTTGGAACGCTTTAGCCGGGATCATGACGACCGACGCCTTTCCCAAAGCCGCGCTGCGCCAGGTCAGCGTTGGCGGCAGAACGCTGACCATTGCCGGCATGGCAAAAGGGGCGGGCATGATCAATCCGAATATGGCCACCCTGCTGTGTTATGTGTGCACCGATGCTGTGCTGAGCAGGTCGGCCCTGCAACGTATACTTGATCAGAGCCTGCCCGACTCCTTTAATGCCATCTCCGTGGATGGAGATACGAGTACGAACGATACGGTCGTGCTTCTGGCCAATGGTCTGGCTGGAAATCGAGAGATCACCGCACAAGGCAAAGACTATACAACTGTTCGGGAAGCCACTCACGACGTTTTGTGTGATCTTGCCCGTATGTGTGTCAAAGATGGCGAGGGTGCAAGCAAAGTGGTCGACGTCTTTGTGCGTGGGGCCAAAGACGATGCGGACGCGGAGAAAGTCGCCCGTACGGTTGCTTGCTCGCCTTTAGTGAAAACCGCTTTTTTTGGAGGGGATCCGAATTGGGGACGTATTGCCTGCGCAGTCGGATATGCGGGTGCGCGCGTAGATCAAACACGGCTTGCTATTTTTGTCGGCGAGGTGCCCATTGGCCAAAAAGGGATGAGTACCGGAGCGCGTAACGAAAAGCGCGCAGCCCGGGTGATGCAGCAGCCCGAGTTCTCCATCGCGATTGATCTCGGCCTGGGTCGAGGTACGGCCCATGTGGTAACGTCTGACCTCTCGACCGCCTATGTGCATTTCAACTCGGCCTATACAACCTAATCGGCGTCTAGAGGAGATATTGAAACATGGCGTTGCTCAGCTCTATTGCTACTTCATCTACAGTCTGTGCAGCTATCGTGTGGATGGCTTTTCGCAATCCTGTGGAGTGGTATCCTCTGACAGATACGCCAGCGTTGGGGATATGGGGGCTCTGCACGGCTGTGATGACTGTCGTGCACTACCGAGATAGAGGCGACCTCGGACACATGGCGAAATAAGCCGACAACACAATGTTTGTGGGCGCACTCTGAGTGCAAGAGAGCTCTAGAGACGACCTAAGATGGATGCCGGGCGGTAACACTTGTCATTTGAAGGTTGGTCTTTTATTTTTTATTAAAACTGCCTCGGCCGCTGGTTCCTGACACGGTCGTTCGGCTCTGATCAGATACGTCTCTCTATCCATCTTGAGGCCGTTGATCTTTGGTCCACTTCTCGTGATGCGATTACCATGATCCCAGCAGTAGTCCAAGGCTAGCTGGCGCTCTGTGATTGGGCCCTCAATCTCTATGGTGTCGAAGTGTTTGACGCTGTCGAGGAAATTTATTTTCATACCGGTGTCTGTATTTTTAACACCTCGCGGGTGGTGAATACACCTTTACACGTGTTCCTGGTGAGCTATAGCCGAACCCATGATTATTTAGACATACTAACGATAGAGGCGGGCACTCGCTTACGTAAAACCGATAAGCATCGCATCCCGCAGACATGGCACAGCTACCCATCATTGTCTAACTATTTCTGGGCTTCGCTATAAGACTTCCGTGTCATGAGCGCCCGCAAGCTCCAAAAATCATCCCATGGCCTTCTCCTTGCCCTGCAGACTGCGGGCCTTCCGGACTTCCCTTTCTATGATTTGCACCACGCCACGGCCAGTTGGCTGAGAATGACCCGGACTGATTGCTTGACTGTGAAGGAGATTTTGGGTCATGCTAATAGAAGCATGACTGCTCGCTATGCCCGCGCTCCAGCAGGTCCATAAGCCTGCACGATTGCTAGATATCGTAACCCGAGAGGCAGGCCGACCGTGTATACAGAATACTTTGGTTTTCGAGCAGACCCCTTTAATACCACAACTGATATTCGCTTCTATTATTCGAACCCTGCCTATCAAGAAGCATATGACGGTCTGCTATACGGAATTCGGCAGCACAAAGGATTTCTGCTGCTCACCGGTGAGGTCGGGACAGGCAAGACAACGCTGTTGCGTTGGCTGATGCGCTCCATAGAAGATTCGGTTCGTTTTGTTTAACTTTTTAATACCAAGCTCCGCTTTGAGGAGATGCTGAGCTTGGTTTGCGATGATCTCGCTCTTACTATCAAGGGCAACGGACGGCTCAGGCAAATTCAGGCGATTCATGAGTTTCTGTGCGCCCGGTCGGAAGCCGGAGGAACCGGTGTTTTTCTCATCGATGAGGCCCAGAATCTTGATGATGAATTTTTGGAGCATCTGCGGCTTCTGTCCAACCTTGAGAAAGACGGACAAGAATTGCTCCAAATCGTTCTTGTGGGTCAGCCTGAGTTGGAACGAAAGATTGCCCAGCCGGGCCTCCGCCCGCTCAAACAACGGATCGCCATTCGGTGTCGATTAGAATGTCTCCAAGAGGAGGAAATAGAGACATTCATTACGCTACGATTGCAAACCGTGGGCTATACCGGCCCGAGACTCTTTTCTGCTCCAGCTCTACAGAAAATTGGACGCCATTCACAAGGAATTCCGCGCTTAATCAATGTGATATGTGATAATGCCTTGTTCATCGCATACGGTCTTTCGCTGAGGGAGGTTTCCGAAGAGATTATTGATGAAGTCGCACAGGATTTCAGCCTCGATACTGCTGAAGAACAAGAGGAGCATGCGGGAAAGGCTGAGGTGGCTTTGACCGAGGCGAAACCCGATGCGCCACAGTCCTCGGATTTCCCACTGATTTCAGTGGCCGAACGTCAACCTAGCTGGAATAATGGGCTGAGATCTCGGTTTGGGCTTTGGGGTCGCGGCCGTACTGGTTTTCGTCCTGCTTGGGGGCGCATGGGCTCTCTTTTCTCCAAACCAGATGCAGGAGCGGAAGCAAGAGCGGGTGGAAGCGGAACGGACCGTTCCGCAGGCAGTGACTGTATCTGAGCGGGCTGTGGATGTACCTGCCGTGAACGCGAGCTTGTCTCTCACGCGAGGCGATGAGCCGGCTCTCGCGTCAGGCGCTGAGTCAGCGCAGCAGACCTTAGAAAACCCAGAAGTGGACGCCACCCCTAGCTTGATAACGCAGGAGCGGGAAAAGGGGGAGAATTCGCGACAGCCTGTTACGGGACAAAGGCCGGATCTCGGAACTCTTGGCAAAGCTGGTCAGCTTCGGATTGTTCCTCCGGGCGTGACTATTTGGAAGATGGCCGCAGCTGTGTACGGAAGTTCCAACCCTTTGGCACTGGATCTGGTCAACCAATCAAACCCGCATATCACGAATTTGAACAGTATTCGCGCCGGCGAAAAAATATGGTTCCCTCCGCTGCTAAAAGAGACGTTGGTCCGACAACAACCAGATCAATCCTTTCATCTTGCTGTTCGGGCGTTTCGAAAACAAACAGACGCGCGCCAGTTTGCCCAAAGCGTGCGAGCGCAGAATTACCTCACCGTTGTGACGACCTACAAAATGGCAGACGAC
>CAUZQN010000468.1:0-3492 GCA_963581605.1 uncultured Binatia bacterium (SeqCode) | reverse complement strand
TAGTCCAGCTCGATGAGTTATCAGGAGAGTAACAGTAGCGCTTTGCTTAATGCGGGAAAGGTCGCCGGCATGACCCAGCCATACACATTCACAATTGCGACAGCAGCCGAGCAAATGCGCACCGGACAACTCTCTCCGGTTGAACTCGCGCGTTCCTGTCTAGACCGGCTTGAGCAGCTTGAGCCTCGTCTACAGGCTTGGGTAACCGTAGACCGTGACGGCGCCCTGTCTGCAGCACAACGTTGTGAGATAGAAATGAAACAGGGGCAGCATCGTGGTCCTCTGCACGGCATCCCGATTGGACTCAAGGATATTTTCTTGACTGCGGGCATGAAGACGACCATGGGCTCAGCCATCTATGCCGACTTTATGCCCGATTATGATGCGACTTCCGTACGACTCTTGAAGGAAGCAGGCGCGGTGATTCTCGGCAAAGCCCAAACCACTGAATTTGCCGCCCTCGCTCCATCACCCACCCACAATCCCTGGAATCTTGAACATACACCTGGTGGCTCAAGCAGTGGCTCAGCCGCAGCCGTCGCGGCTCAAATGTGTTTTGGTGCGCTGGGCTCCCAGACGTACGGCTCGACCATTCGACCCGCTGCGTATTGTGGCTGTGTCGGCCTCAAACCTACGTTTGGCCGGATTAGCACCTACGGCGTCTATCCCCTGTCTGGCAGTCTTGATCATGTGGGTATTTTTTCTCGTACGGTCACCGACATGGCTCTTCTCCTGCAGGTACTGGCTGGCGAAGATCAGCAAGATCCTGCGAGTGCGGCCCAACTTGTCCCGAACTATTCTGCCGCTCTTACAAACCCGCAGCCACCCCGAATCGGCTTGGTGCGAGAATTTTTTCTCGAAAAAGCCGATAACGAAACGCGCCAGCACATCGAGACAGTTGCTGATCAATTTTCCCAAGCCGGGGCAAAGATCGAAGAAGTCCATTTACCCGACAGCTTCAAGGGTGCGCCTGAAGCTCATTTCAATATGATGTTTGTTGAGTCCGCCTTCTCACACAGCGAGGTCTATGACCAGTACAAAACACGCTATAGTCCACAGATGCAGGACCTGATCGAGAAAGGTCGCAAAATCTCAGGCGTAGACTATTTAGAAACGCAGCGACATCAGCATCTTTTTCGGGATGAAATGGACACGCTGTGCCGAACAGTCGATGTCCTGCTCACCCCAGCCACGCCTGCTCCTGCACCAAAAGGGTTCACGACCACAGGGGACCCGACCTTTAACGGTCCGGCAACCTTTGCCGGCCTGCCGAGCCTGGGTCTTCCCTCGGGCCTGAGCAAAACCGGCCTGCCCCTCGGCATCCAGCTCATGGCAGCCGCATTTACTGAAGAAAAACTCCTGGCTGCTGGAAAATGGTGTGAGCAGATGTTGGCGTTCTCGCACACACCATCCTTGGCATAACGGAGGGGCAATTCATGAATTGCCCCTACACAGCTCAACTCACCACTACCGCGACCCCAGCGACAATCAAAATGGTCCCTACGACATCCGCCCGCGTCACTCGCCCTACGTCATGTAGTATGAGATAGCTAAGGATGAGGGTCACGAGCGGAACGATGGAGATGAATGGCGCGACTATGGAGGCTGGGAGACGTTCTCGCGCGAAAAACAGGGAAAAAATAGCTAGGGTCGAAACCATCCCAGCCAACCCAAAATACCAGCCCGCCTGACGTGACAGGGCCACAAGATCGTGGCCCTGCCCACTCAAGAACCAGGCTAGGCTAGAATCCTCAAGCCGAGAAAGAAGACATTAAGGGATTACATGCCCTGTCCGCTAGCGGCTCGTTAGAACGCCTAACAAAGCGCTCCGAGGCACATGGGTAATGCGCCGGCCCCCTCCCCTCCGGATTCCCGTTTCCACGGGAATGACAGGCTTTCTTGTGTCATTCCTGCTTGCGCAGATATCCAGGCTTCTGGGACAAGACTGAGTTTTGTGAGGGGCACTTAGTCTGCTAATGACTGGCAGCATGATCAACTCTCTCGACCGGGTCAATATCGCTGTTGCGGCCCCGGGCACTATCAGGCACCTGCAGATGCCTGATAGTTGACCTCACTACCGGGGCATCGCCGGTACTCATGCGCGTCGTCATTCTCATTCCTGCTCATTCCCGCTCATTACTGTCGTTCCGGTTGTCTTCAACTGAACGATCTGATAATTTCCCTCTTGTCTTTGGATTTTTCATACTACTGTGAACACTAAACAGCCGACCCTGGAGACTAGTATACATAGTCCGGGGCTTCTTTTTATTGTGTCAAATTGTTAGGGAGGAGGTTTTATGGCAAGACCACGTCGAGGAGGCGGCGGTCGCCGGAGACGGAAGCGGACCGAGAAGAGCTCGGAGCCGGCCATAGAAAAAGATATTATTGAGATGAGTGGGAAAGTAACGCAAGTCCTTCCCAACGCGTTTTTTCGTGTCGAGCTTGAGAACGGGCACACTATTCTTGCCCATGTTGCAGGTAAGATGCGCAAATTCTTTATTAAAATCATCCAAGGGGACAGTGTCACAGTCCAGCTCTCCCCGTATGACCTCCAACGCGGCCGCATTACCTTCCGTCAGCGCTAGCCTCCGACGCAAACGGCTGTCCTCAGCCTCGGTGAGTCCAAAGCAGTCAGCACGGAGCCGGCGCGTTCAGACATTCACATCGTGACCCCTGAGTAGGGTATAATACAAGGAGAATCCTTATGTATGGCACCCTTGAGGGAGGTGAACGATGGATAAGGCAGCAGTACGCTCCAGAAAAAAAGCAGCCTATCGTAACACGGACGCATCTCATCCATGGTAGTCCTGACAGCAAACGCTGGAATTATAACCACCATGTGATTCCTCCTCTGACCGCTTCAACAACCTATCGGCTCAGTTCAGCCCATCGTGGTGAACAGGGATTTATCGAGTTCGCCCAATGATGAGTATGCTGGACTAGACGATATACAAACGACCCCGGGAACTGCGGCAGACAACTCCCGGCGAGTGCCCATCTATATCTACGACCGCCTGGATGAGCCTACCCGAGGCATGCTGGAGGAAAATTTAGCCTGTGCTGAAGGGGGAGAGACAGCGATCTGTTTCGCCACGGGTATGGCCGCCATTAGCGCCGCCCTGGGTGTAACCGTCAAACAGCGTGAGAAAATTATCACGCACCGGATCATGTATGGTTGCACCTATAGCCTGCTGACGAACTGGCTCCCACGCGCCGGGATTCGGACACGTCTTGTGGATCTCACTGATCCGCGCGCCCTATGTCAGGCCATAACGGATAAAACGCGCGTTGTGTTTTTCGAGACCCCGGTCAATCCAACGCTCCAGCTTATTGATATCGCCGCGATCCTGTCTGTTCTTGATACGGTCAACCAAGGGCGCAAGCACCCCATCCGCATCATCGTAGACAACACATTTGCTACCCCCTATTGTCAGCGCCCACTTGAGTACGGGGCAGACATCATCGTCCACAGTCTGAGCAAGGATATTGGCG
>CAUZQN010000467.1:0-3494 GCA_963581605.1 uncultured Binatia bacterium (SeqCode) | reverse complement strand
TACCGATGCCAATTGTATACACCAGTACGCCGGAACGGCGCGACACGTTAATGGTTTGCTTCAACGAAGACAAGCTCGCCGTATCCATGCCATCGGTAATAACAATTAAGGCTTTCTTTCGATGCTTACCACGTTTGATCCGACGCAGCCCGTCAAGAATCGCATCATATAACGACGTTCCACCCGACGGGCGGAGCATCCCGATTCCTTGAGAAAGGAGCACCCGACTGTCGGTAAAGTCCTGCAATAAATGGGGTTGGACGTTGAATTCTTCGAGAAAGACCTCATCTTGGCGCTTAACAGAGCTAACAAAGCGGCGCAGCGCATGCCGAGCATGCTCAATCTTGTTGCGCATGCTACCACTTGAATCGACAATCAAACCCAGACTGACCGGCTCATTCTCCCCCGTGTTGAAATAGGTGATCTCCTGGCGCACATCACCTTCATACAATACAAAATCACTGGACTGCAGCCCTGGAATATAGCCGCCATTCTGATCGGTCACAGTGACCGTCACAAGCTGGTTCGGGCGGGGCCATAAGGACTGCGGGCGAGCGGGAATGCTCGCCTGCTGCCGAGGGGAGGGGACGGCTGGCCGCTGGGGCTGAACCGGGATCTCAAGCACCTGTTTACCGGACGGAACGACTGGCCGCTGCGGAGCTGGGATGCGCGTCTCCTGTTTTGGAATAGTCGGCTTCGCCCCTTGCCAGCCCTCTGTTTGAAGTGCCCGTTCCTGAGCAAAAGCAAGAGAGACCCCGAGGAAAACGAGTCCGACAATACTAAAAATACGAGTGAAGATGGCAGCCCGGATGGTTATACGCATAGCTCTTGGCCTCTGTATTCGACCTTAAACCCTTCCATTTAGAGGAACAAGAGGGAATTGCCAAAGTTGCACTCAGCCCTTATGACGATGCAACAG
The DNA here is from genome assembly GCA_963581605.1 of uncultured Binatia bacterium (SeqCode). Lineage (GTDB taxonomy): Bacteria > Desulfobacterota > Binatia > Bin18 > Bin18 > Bin18. Next base: position 2,575 of record CAUZQN010000467.1, on the reverse strand, counting down.
AACGGAGCGTATTGTATTATGATTCTGCCCCATCACGGCATGACCCCTCAGATTGACCCGAGCGCCTATATTCAAAACAGCGCCCATGTCATTGGCGATGTCCATATCGGTCCGGACTCCAGCGTGTGGTTCAATGCTGTAGTGCGCGGTGACGTGTGTTATATCCGAATCGGCGCGCGGGTAAATATCCAAGATAATTCGACCATTCACGTTTTCAGCGGAGGGATCCCGACCATCTTAGGCGAGGGCGTGTCTGTCGCGCACAACGTCGTGGTCCATGCGTGTACGATTGGCGATTTCAGCCTGGTGGGCATGGGTGCCATTGTGCTTGACGGCGCCGAAATCGGCGCAGAATGCCTGATTGGCGCAGGCGCGGTTGTCACGCCTCGAACGAAGATTCCGGCACGTTCGCTGGTGCTGGGCAATCCGGGTAAGGTCATCCGTTCACTGAAACCGCAAGAAATCGAATCGCTCCACCGCTCGGCGAACAATTATGTCCGTTTTGCACGCGAGTATAGTGAGCAGGGCATCCGATAAGATGCGCTTCGTAGGCACCAGGTCCGGCTTACCGAGGCTCGGCTGCCCGGCTTGGCACTCCCCGCCCGTCTCTGGGCTCTTCGGCGTCGTATTGATGCTCATAATTTCTCCGCATACTGAGGCTAGGCAGATTGCCGAGATTCGGACAAACGGCGTCCTGCGTATTGGCACGAGTGGTGACTACCAGCCGTTCAGCCTGTGCCTCAAAGGCCCGGAATCGTGCCAAGGATTTGATATCGATCTCGCCCAGCGCATGGCGCAGGATCTGGATGTTGGACTGCAGTTTGTACGCTTCCGCTGGCCGGAGCTACTGCAAGACTTGCACGCCGGGAAATTTGACATTGCCATGAGCGGTATCACCATCCGGCCGGACCGGGCCCTACAGGCCACCTTCAGCCGCCCGTATACCTCCTCCCAGTCAGTCATTGTTGTTGCCGATCCAGCCCAACTTCCCACCCTGAGTGCGATCAACCGCCCTGAGGTACGCCTGGTTGTTAATGCCGGCGGCCATCTTGAACAGGTCGCGCGGACGTGGTTTCCCTCGGCTACTCTCACTCCAACACCAAACAACCTCGGGCTCCCACAGTTTGTCCTGGAGGACCAGGCAGACGCGTTGCTCACCGACTCCCGTGAAGCACCCTCGTTCTTAGCCGCGCATCCCACCTTGCACGCCTTGCCAGGCTTTGGTCGAGACCGCAAAGCCTACCTCTTACGCTCCACTGATGTGACATTGCGCAGCTGGATCGATACCTGGCTTGCAGAGCGCGAAGCAGACGGATTTTTAGCGCGAACACGGACACAGTGGTTTGGGGCTGCCCACGGAGAAGGCCCTTCCATCGTCGTCGCCGGCCTGTTTGCACTCCTCGATCTGCGCTTGGCGCTCATGCCTGCGGTGGCAGCGTATAAGCGGGCACACGACCTGCCGGTTGAAGATCGTGCAAGAGAACAAGCCCTCCTCAAACGTCTGACCGATCAAGCCCAGATCAGTGGTTTGTCTGCCAACGCAATCAAAAGCTTTTTTCGGACACAGATCGATCTGGCTAAACAGGTCCAGCAGGAAACACTAACAGCACACGCGCACCTCCCAGACTGGGCCCGCGGACTCGACCTGCAGACACAGCTCCGACCTGCATTAGCCGAGCTGAGCAGACGCATTGTGTATGAGCTAGACCAAGTATCCCATGAAATGCGCCGACTTTCTCTTGAGACTTTTAGCGAGCAGCAGTTCCAGAGCTGGGCAGAGCACGAAATTACAACGCAGCAACTCTCGCCACAGGCCAAGCAGCATATGGGCGAGGCTATCTGGAAGGTTGTCCAGGCGGGAGAGTCTCAGCACTGAATCCGATCACAACATCATAAGGGTAAAAGAAAGCCCTTGGACTAGGAAAAATATTCCCCTCAGGCATATTCCTCCACTTCCTTTCCCCAACTTTTTGCTTTCTTTCCAAGCTTTCCTGGCACCATTTGTGCAGTCTCTATTCTCCACTCTACTCTTATACGTAGGTTTGAGACAGTATGAAAAAGCCCTATTGGATTGTCCTTGGAATCACAGGTGCCATAGGTACCCTCCTGGGCTATCGAGCCATCCTCGCTTTTCTCAACCTGCCGTCCCTGCTTATCACCGTAGGCGGCACATGAGGCGTCACCTGCTTTGTATACTCCTGGCGAACAGTAAAAGATTCGTGGACGGCAGTGCGCATGGTCCTCGGAGCCGAACTCCACTCCCCCCAAAAACAGCTTGCAGCGATCACGCATCTTGCCGACCTGAATCGACATGGTGGCTTACGCGCCTTGGAGAACTATGAAGCCCAGCTCAGTGACCCCTTACTCCGACACGGAGTCAGCTTACTGGTTGACATGCGCCGCGAAGAGGAAGTCCGGGCTCACGTTGAACACGACTTCTTTCTGTTTACCAACCAGTATAAAACCGCCCGTCAGGTACTCCTGACGATGGGAAAACTCTTACCCGCTTTTGGCATGGCCGGTACCCTCATCGGCCTGGTGTTATTGCTCCATCAGGCAAATGCCTTCGATCCTC
>CAUZQN010000466.1:0-3508 GCA_963581605.1 uncultured Binatia bacterium (SeqCode) | reverse complement strand
TCGCTTGTCTCACATTTCGTGGAGCGTTATTTTCGTGAGATGAAACGGCCGGTCCTTGGAATAGCGAAAGATGCGATGGACATTCTGTGTTCTCATCCGTGGCCTGGTAATGTGCGTGAACTCAGTAACACAATCGAGCGCGCTGTGGTGTTGGCGGCTGGTCCAAATATTACAGCCGCAGACCTGCCAGCGGAAGTACGCCAACAGTCGATTCAAAAGCGGACTGGTGCCCCACAATCGATCGAGGTCGTCGACGAAACCCTCACGCTTGCTCAGTCCATTGAAGCGCTCAAGCGTAGTCGGGTAAAAAGCGCGCTGGCGGCAACCGAAGGGAGTCAGACCAAGGCCGCCCAGCTCCTAGGGCTACCACAATCCAACTTATCGCGATTAATCAGAAATTTGGGACTACGGTGAGCCTTGAGAATGTAGGCTTTTGGCGCCAAGACGATTATAACGAGCCGCGCTAAGCTGTTGCCGGTTTAGTAAAGGAGTCTGCCAATGCCACTCTCTCTCGAGAGAGCCAGCGGCCACCATCGCCTACACCCTCAACAAGGAGCTGGACTCGGGAAACGATTCCTTCTACGTGCCCTCCTACAGTGGGCGCATGGTGCACGCACGGCACTACTTCGGTTGGAGTTGGTGGGAGGACTTTGCGCTGGCCCCCGTACTGCAATCGTTCATCAACGACATCGGCAAGAGCGGAAGCAGCGGTGCGAGCGACTCAGTGTCGTCCAGCAACCCCAAATACGCGAGCCATGGAGCGGTATCATTAACGAAGACCGACACTTCGCAAGCAACGTGGTGCTTGCACGTCCATGAGGGGCAGACTTCGACTCGGCGGACCTGCGTACTCGCCACATTAGCCCGTTGACGTTCGCGAAACAGCTTACGGTACATTTTCCGCCCGTAGCGCCTACGTGCAAAGGCAAGAGGGCTTGTGACGTTTGCGCACATCACTCACGACCTCGCCCACGTCACGAGGCCCTGAGTAGTTTAAGCAGGCGGAACAAATGGAGGCCGCGCAGAAGAATGCCCAACGGAAACCGCCCGGGGAGGAGGGACCCCGGGCGGGCAAGCAACCTGCGGAGGGAAGCAGGTCACGGAGTGAGGGGCGTGTACCCTTAATAGTTGTAGAAGTTCACGGCCACGCCTAATCGGATCTTGTTGGACGAGTCCCGGTTTGCGTACCGATTGATCTTGAACGTGTAGGTCCCGGAGGTGGTTGGTTCGAAATCTACTATCTCGAACCCGTTGTCCCATGACCAGGAGCGTCCGACCAAGTCACCTTGTGGGTCGTAGACATTCAGGTCAAGATCTATGCCAATCGGATGGGCATCGTCTCTGTTGGCATACACGTACGTGCCACGTGTGAGCCAACTCATCGCGATCCGCACGGCGTCATACGAACTTGAGATGTACAGTTGGCGGGTGATGTATCCGTCCGTCAAGCCATCCCCAGCATCAAGGGTACTGAAAGAACTGTTGCTGCCGTGCATCCAGTAGTTGTGCCCGTTGTAGTGACTACTGAGGAAGTCGATGCCACCGGCGCCGGTTTTATCTGGGATCTCCCACATCGTGATCCCAGTCGCGTCCCCCGCAATCGGGTCGGTCGCACCAGCAATCTGCTTGGCTTTAGCCAGATGGGCCTTGTACTGCAGCCAGCTGTAGCTGGAGAGCGAGTCTGCGGTGAAGGCTGCCGCGTGCGGCGTGGCCCAACTCGTCCCGCTCCCTTCGTTGACGTCGTCTATCCAGTATGTCACGCCCGGAGCCGAAACTTCTGGTTTGTTATTCCCGGTCTCAGGGTCTACCCAGGAGGAGAACGACGCAATAGTGTCTGAACTGTCGTCATAGGCGCCAACGGTTACGACATTCAAGCCCTTGGCAGGTGAAGAGATACCACCGGTCAGGTCGAAGGGCGCGTAGAAATTGTCTCCATCGTTGTGTGCGAGGACAAAGGCAGGTATTTCTTCGTCATAGATAAATTGATCCCAATCACGATCAGCTGTGTTGTAGGTTGTCGTGAAGTTGTGGCCTGAAGAGCGCGTAAGGACCTGGATCGCTGGCTGTAAGTCCGTGAGGTCGGAGGGCGTCGGCAACGTGGCACCGCCGCGGCAGTAGAGGTAATTTTCAGGCGCAACACCTTTCGTAATCTTTCCGACAACAGTCGCATGATCACCTTCGCCACCAGCTAAGCGAGTGTAGTCGCCAAATGTACCATCCTCAGGACAGTTATTTTCCGTCATGTAGATCCCGATGTCCGCGCCCCGGGTGGAGGCATAGTCGAGCGCGTATGGGGCAATGGCGGTGGCGGACATGGCAGCAGCTAGTCCGTCCACATCTCTTTCATACAGTTCAATCCCGAGGATCCTGGAGTCGTTATCATTCACGAGATCCTCGATCTGCTCGGCCGTGAGCTCAAGCGTGAGCGTGTTTGTTGAAGATTCGAGCGCCTCTTTCGGTAAGTCGATGTTGTGGCGTTTTGCAAATGCCTCTAGCAGTTGCGCCCGTTCGGCCGATCGTTCGATCACGGCGGCCCGGCGGGCTGCTTGTTCAGTCGCTTGTAAGCGGGCAAACCCCCGCTCACTGATCCTCCGGCCATTGATCTGCAGCTGTGTTTCCCCACTCTCACTCATTTCCACCGTACCGGTCTGCATTCTTTCCGTGGGCTCCGTAAGGCCGAGTTCCAAGGCTACGTTGACCTTGTGCAGGCCGCGCCGGCCACTCCGGGTCCGCAGCAGTTCCTCGAGCTCGGGCTCTAGGATGATCTGCGCGATCTCTGGTAAGGCACTCTCCAACACCGCATTGCCCTTCTCATCGAGAATCACTGAGGTGACGTTACCCTTGGCATCACTCCATTTCTGAAAGGTATACTCTCGGCCCGCTAACTCTTTCGTCTTCGTCGCAATGAGTTCGATCACTTGACCGGTATCGAACACCCGGGACTGCTCTTTCGTCCGGGCCATCCGGCTTGTCGGAGTCCCCTTGAGTTCTAATTTCCCGGTACTCTGCAGCACGCTCGCGGCCTGGGCCACGGGGGCCATGGCGACGCTAAGCGCGAGGGCGGAGACCCTGTACTTCCAACCTGCGTGATGTGATGTGTTCTTTTGCATGATCGTGTTCTTTTGCATGATCGTGTCCTTTCCTGCTCCGCCCGGATAATTACTGTGTGTCACAGTGTGGGCGGGATAACGGAGGAATAACGCACGACCCGTGCCAACCGCTCAAAAATGAGTACGCTCTTTCTGTATTTCCAGTTATTTCAATATGTTATAGCGTCAAAGCACGGTGAAGGTAGACAGGCGTCGACCCTGCAGCCCTCTCTACAAAGACCGTTCTGATATATCGCTTTGATGAGTTATGGCGAAACGATATGGCCGCTATGATCGTATGGAGAATTGCCCCTCAAAAGCCCGCGTTCTCTACATTCTCCTGTTCTCCACAGGTTCGTCGCACCCTCGCCGCTCCCCCACCCAAAGAACAAAAAGATCTTTGTTATTACATACTTAAC
>CAUZQN010000465.1:0-3511 GCA_963581605.1 uncultured Binatia bacterium (SeqCode) | reverse complement strand
CTCCATGGTGTCGCTCATGCGGGGCATGAAGACTTCAATCGCCATACAATCCCTCCTCGTCTTTGGATCAGTATATCTGCCTTGAGGGCGCACTGAAAAGGCATCTAGAGCAAACGGCTAGAGCAAGCGGAATGAGCGCCGATGGGCGGGACACGGCCCATGCTCGCGTAAGGCTACACGGTGAGCAACCGTGCCGTAGCCCATGTGACGGGCAAAGCCGTACTCCGGATATTTGCGATCAAGATCAACCATGAGACGATCACGGTAGGTCTTGGCAATGATAGAAGCTGCGGCAATGGAGTAGACATCACGGTCGCCCTTCTTAAAAGAGGACTGCGGCCAGGGGCTATCTTTGAGTACCCGCCCATCAATCAGAACATGTTCAGGAACAACCGGTAGTTGCTCCAGCGCTAAACGCATAGCCTTGAGCCCGGCCTGATAAATATTGATGCGATCAATCTCCTTTTCATCCACTATACCAATACCCAGGCCGGTCGCGATCCGGCGAATTTCTATCTCAAGACGTGCGCGTGCTTTGGGAGTCAGGGTCTTGGAATCACGAACGCCTTGGGGGAACGCCTCAGGCAGACCATCTTGCGTATCTTGCGTGCCTTCCGTCCCTTCCGTAATAGTCGGGGGGAAAACGGCAGCCGCAGCAACCACCGGACCGGCTAACGGTCCCATCCCGACCTCATCAACTCCGGCCACAACCAGGAGGCCGTGTTGCCACAACTCTTGCTCGACAATAATTTTCGGATAGATCAAGCGGGAAGCCATACGTATTCTTGGTGTTAAGCCGTCGTGCCCGATTCCTACCGCTTGCGCGCGAATACGGCGAACAGCGGGTCAGACGCTCCAGGATTAGGACTCCAGTCCTCGAAGACGGCTTCAGCATATCCACCCGCCTGGTGGAAATACGCCTGGATGAGCTCAGCCCGGCCTTTATCTCGGAGCATTTGCCATACGCGCACCGCCTTGGTTGGAAACATGCGATTGGAGTACAGAACCAGGAAAGGGCAACCGACCTTTAAGACCCGATTGACCTCGGCAAAGACTGCAACCGGTTTGGTGAGGTATTGGATCGAAACCGTCACGACCGCGCCATCGAAATATGCGTCAGGAAACGGGAGCTGTGGGTCGACGTTTAAATTGTGAACAATATACTCGTCCAAGTCCGGATTGTCAGCCATCTCCTCGGCGTTCAGTCCGAGTCCAAGCAGTTTTTGCTTCACCAACCCCTCTGGCAGATGAGACCGCCAGCTACTCATCAAGTCGAGCAAGAGACCATTCGGGGCGAAGGTTTTGGCCATACATTGACCGACTGCGGCAATGGCGCCATCGTCAATATGCACCAGCTTACGTGGGGCGACATAGAAGAGCCCATCGTCGTTTTCGTCCAAGCGATCAAACATCTCTCGGGTCAAAGGCTGATTCAGCTTGTCCATTTTGTCCAGTTTGTACGCCTGCGTATTTTAAGAAAAACGAGATACGAGTATGCGACAGGACATCGCGGTGTCCGTTGTATGCCCGTTTCGTTAGGCCTGGAAAAATTCTTCCAAAAGCTGCGCCGTCTCTTGCGGCTTTTCAAACGGTGGGGCATGGCCACACTCAGGCAGCATAATGAGCTGTGAGCCGGCAATACCGTCGAGATACGCTCTGCCATGCTCGACCGGGACTACACGATCCGACTCTCCCCACACAATCACCGTCGGGACCGTAATGCGATACAATCGACCCCGCAGCTTAGGATTTGACAGATAGGGATTCCAACCAACCCGGGCAGTCGCCTCCCTGGCCCGCAGAGCATTTTCGAGTACTTCTTGAGACGGTTCGTCAGGGACAAACGTCTTGGCCAGCTCCGAGTCCGGATCATGAAAAACCAGCTGACGCGTTTCCTGTGGATTTGCCGCAAAAATATCCGCCATGGGGAAACCGGGTACGCGCAATCCCACGGGATTGATCAAGGCTAATTTTTTAATCCGGTTCGCATAGCGCGTTGCCAGTTCAGCCGCCAACCACCCACCCAGCGACGAACCGACCACATAGGGTTGGTCGAGGCCGATTTGATCCATCAGGTCTGTATAGTGAAAGACCAAATCTTCTATACTATCGATTTGATCCAGTCCTTCAGATTGGCTGAATCCCGGGTGGCCGGGAACATAGACGGTGTAGCGCTGGGCAAGCTGTTCGAAAAAAGGCAGCCAGACAAGTTCCCCCCCAGCGCTGTGCAAATAGAGCAACGGGTCCCCGGAGCCGCCTGAGAGCATTTGAATTTTCTTTCCGCGTATGTCAAGGAATTCTTCCCGACAGGCCATGCTATCTCCCCTTTTTCTGCTTGTGAGATCACCAGTTTACGTGCCGCTCGTGTACCATATCCTCCGCGACTTTCATACTAGTCATCGTCTGCTGGGAGAATGACCTTCAGTGCCTGCGGAACCGCGCGAAGCGTGACAGGTAACGGGCCGATCCGTTCACCATCCGCATAGATATCACACGGGCTATCGGCACTGATCACCATTTCCCTGCCTCGCAAACTCTCAATACCGGTCAGGTAGACGTGCGTCCCCCGGAACACACGCGGAAAGACGCGCAGCAAAAGCTCCAGCCGCCCCATGCCATGCGCCAGACAGGCATCTAATATACCGTCATCCGCCTTCGCTCCAGGAACGAGTTTCATCCCCCGGCCAGAACTCCAGGTGTTGCCAACCGCAATAAGCCAGCTATAGCAGCGTTGCTCACGTCCATCACAGCTAATGGTAAATGTCACAGGAGAAGATAAAAAAACCGAAACCACAGTCAGCAGGGAGTAGATGGCATTGATCCGGAGCCGTCCCAGCCGATTCGCGCGACGATTAATGTCGGCCGCTACACCCATTAGGGCAACCGAGAAAAAATAGGTATCATGCGCCTGGCCGACATCAATCCGTCGCGCCTGTTGTTGCGCCAATACCTGACACGCCGCAGGGATACCGAGCGGAAGGCCAAGGCCTCGCGCAAAGTCGTTGCCCCGTCCGGCGGGAATAATCCCCAGGGCGGTGTCCGTGCCAACTAAGACGTTTGCTACCGCGCTCAGTAAGCCATCGCCCCCAACGCCGACCACCAGGGAGCAGCCTTCTGCTACAGCCCGGCGCGCCAACTGCGTTGGCTCAGTCGGCGAGCGGGTATACACGACTTCGTGTTTCAGCTGGCGCTGCTTGAGCTCTCGGATGACTTGGTGTGCAATGGCAACGCCTTTCCCACCACCGGCGGTCGGGTTCACGATGAGACGCATGGATGGGGGAGGCATATAAGGATATCCGCCACAGGGCTGGTGCGCGAGCCGCTCTACAAAAGCCGGGTCATTCCCGCAGCCCGCCACGCTCAGAATGGGCCTGCAGAAAATTACGACTGCCATCCGTGGCCATACTCGCCGATGCCGACAGCTCAAGGCACAGGGCCGTCGCGGCAATGATCTGGGCAAACCGGTAGACTTTACCCTCACCCAGGCAATCCAACAGTTGGAGATAGGAGC
>CAUZQN010000464.1:0-3515 GCA_963581605.1 uncultured Binatia bacterium (SeqCode) | reverse complement strand
GCTGATTGATATCGGCGAGCCTCTTGCCTCCAACCCGGTACAAGAGGGCCTCAGGTTTCAGCCGTGCGCCCTGACACTCTTCGCACAGGAAATAGCCCCGATAGCGCGCCAGAAAGACACGCACGTGCATCTTATACGTTTTGGTTTCAAGCCATTTAAACCAACCCCGTACGCCGTAGTACTCGCCGTCCCCTTCCATGATGACATGCTGTTGTTCCGGACTGAGCGTCTGCCACGGCACGTCGGTCGGAATGTCCTGCTGTTCACAAAAGGAAAACAGTTCGCGCCGCTCCCACTGGGCAGCCTTAATCCGCCAGGGTTTGATAGCGCCTTTTTTGAGCGTCAAGGCGGGGTCGGGGACAACCAGCTCAGGATCAATATCGATGGTGCGGCCAAACCCACGGCAGGTATCACACGCGCCCAGCGGGCTGTTAAACGAGAACATATTGGGCACAGGTTCTTTATAGGCAATGCCACACGCCGCACATTCAAGCTGATCCGAGAAGAGCAATTCGGCATTGTCCTCATCTGGAAAAATCAGCGTCAGGCGGCCTTTACCGTAGTGAAAGGCTTGTTCGAATGAATCGTGGATACGCTTTTTAGAGCGCGTCTTCAGGACCAAGCGATCAACCAGGATCGTACACGTTTCTTGCTGGGTTTCCGGACGCTCATCGAGTTCCTGAATATCAACCGGCTTGCCCGCTACAACAATACGATGAAATCCAGACTGCAACAGACCACCACGCACCTCTTGCCACGGCAAGCTGGCTGGTGTTGAGACAGAAAAGGTCACCAGAAAGCGGCTGCCGTCGGGTTTCTCTGCGACCAGTTTTTTATACACCGACTCAGCAGAATCCCGCTCGACCTGCTGGCCACACTCCTGGCAGTACAAGGTGCCGATCTTAGCAAACAGGAGTTTGAGGTGGTCGTGCAGCTCGGTCATAGTCCCGACCGTTGAGCGCGAAGTACGCACCGGTCGGTTTTGGTCAATGGCTATGGCCGGCAGAATACCGTCAATGCGCTCGACCTGAGGCTTGTCCATGCGATCCAGAAACTGCCGCGCGTAGGCCGAGAAGCTCTCGACATAGCGCCGTTGGCCTTCGGCGTACAAGATATCGAAGGCGAGGCTCGACTTGCCTGAACCGCTGACTCCCGTCAGCACAGTCAGTTGGTTCAACGGGATCTGGACATCAATGTTTTTGAGATTGTTCTGGCTTGCACCAGTAACACGAATCGAGCCGCCACTCGTACCGTTGGTTTCCAATCCGGCCCTCCACATACAGCTATCAGCGGATCACAGTCAGGTCGAGATTCGGTTTCCACCCCCGCCAATGGATTGTTGGTTCCTTCATACTGAGCTAAGCCAGTTGCGTCTAGCCGGGCGTGAGATTCCAGAGCTTTGATACATGCGAGGCAGCCGTTCTCTTTGTATTGCTGAAGGGGTATAAAACATCACAAAAGCGAGGAGAAAAATGACGATACTACTTGGCATTTCAGGCAGTCTGACCGCCGGTGGAAGCACCCGGAAAATTGTGGATGTTACACTTCAGGCAGCCAAGACAAAAGCGCCGGACATTACAACCGACGTTATTGACCTGCGCGAAGTGAAAATCTCTTTTTGCGACGGACGGCCTCCCGAAGAGTATCCGGACGATACAGCCAGCGTGCTCGAACGCATCCAGGCGGCAGATGCGTATATTATCGGTACGCCAATCTATCGTGGCTCATACACTGGCGCGCTGAAAAACCTGCTCGATCATATCCCGGTCGAAGCGTTTATGGGCAAAGTCGCCGGTTTGGTCGGCAATGCCTACACGGATCATCACTACCTCAGTATCGACCAGGAACTGAAGCCCGTGCTGGCATGGTTCAATATGCATATTGTTCCGGGCAGCGTGTATGTCCGAGCCGATCAGATGCAGGACGGCGCCATTACCGATGACCTGGTCCAAGATCATCTGCGTCAGCTCGGAGAGGCAGTCATCGGCCTGTGCCAAAGTCTGAAAGACAGCCCCCAAGGCCCGCCGCCGCTCGTCCTGTGGCCGAGGAAGAAATCGTGATTTATATTGGGACAGTTTTCCTTGACGCCTGTAGATTGACAGCATACCCTAGCGCCCGGCACAGGAGTGAAACTAGATGCGTTTTATCATCTTTGGCGCAGGCGCGGTCGGCAGTACAGTGGGGGCACATTTGGCGAGAGCTGGAACGGATATCCTGCTAATCGGCGATCCACCCCATATTGAAAAAATCCGTACTGACGGTCTAAAAATGTCGGGCAAATATGGCGAATTTGTCACTTCGCCACCGGCCTGCTCTTCTTTGGATACCTGGAAGTTCCAGCCGACTGACGTTGTCTTCCTGTGCGTAAAAACGTATGACACGCCCGTTGCTATTGAACAACTGCGCGGCAAAGTTTCGCCCGAAACGCCCATCTTTTGCCTCCAAAATACGATGACAAATGAGGAGCTGGTTGCTGAGCACTTCAGCAATGTCTATGGCGCAGCGTTGCACCTTGGTTCGCGCTTTGTATTTCCCGGTGAGGTGGGTCATTTGGGTGGGAATTCACTGGTGATCGGCCGTTATCCCGAAGGCATAGACAAGACCGCGGAACAGGTCGTTGCCGCCCTGCAAGCGGCGGGTATGGGCGGGGCGCTTACAGCTGAGATCGTCGCGTGTAAGTGGGCCAAGTTTTGTATCAACCTGATGAATGCGCCTGCGGCGATTCTCGATGTTTCCGGAGCAGAAGCGTTTAACGACCAGGCGGCACGCCTCTTCTGTGGGGATATGTTGGAGGAAGCTCAGAACGTATTGGCCAAAGCGGAGATCAAGCTCAAAACACTGCCGGGAGACCAACCTTTGCCTGCTCTGGTAACGGCACTGCAGCGGACAGACTTCACCCCCAAGCAGCTGCCGGATCGCTCCACTCACGTTTTTCCATCTATGTGGCAAGATGTGTTCTGTCGTCGCGGTCGGACGGAAGCCCGCTATCTAAACGGCAGGGTCAATGAGATGGGCCAACAGCTTGGTCTCGAAACTCCGCTGAATGCACTGTTGACACAGGTTGTTGACCGGATGGCTGAACGACGCGAGTTGCCAGGCAGCTACACCGTGTCTGATCTGCGGCGGATGCTGTAAAAGATTCTGGCCGGCATCGGAATACAGCACGATGACAGTCGCACGCTTTCACCTCGCTATCCCAGTCACCGACCTCGAAGCTGCCCGTACCTTCTACACGGAGCTGCTGGGCTGTACAGTCGGACGAGAGAGTTCGACCTGGATTGATTTCAACTTTTTCGGACACCAAGTCACAACCCATCTTTCCCCAGCGGAAACGAAATCAGCCGCAACCAATCCAGTGGACGGTAAGCACGTCCCGGTTCAGCATTTCGGCGTTATTCTCGATTGGGACGCCTGGCATACGCTGGCTCACCACTTGACCCAGGTGGGGGTGTCGTTCTTGATCGAGCCGTATATTCGTTTCCGTGGACAGGTCGGCGAGCAGGCAACCCTGTTCT
>CAUZQN010000463.1:0-3537 GCA_963581605.1 uncultured Binatia bacterium (SeqCode) | reverse complement strand
GTCAGCGTTTGCTCATACTTCCGCCGTGGGAGCCGCAGCCAGATCAACCAGACCGGCACTGCATTGTCATCAACCCCAGTATGGCTTTTGGCACCGGACACCATGCCACCACCCAGACCTGCCTGGAAGCCCTAGAGTCACTGTGCATACAAGGCGGTCCACCCGAGCGGGTGCTCGATCTTGGCACCGGATCCGGCATCTTGGCCATCGCGTTGGCCAAGCTTGGGTCTGGGGCGATTTGGGCCACCGATATCGACCCAGACGCCCTCGCCGAGGCGCGCCGGAACGCGACCGTCAACCAGGTAGCTGACGCGCTCCACATCAGCGCAACCGCGCTCGACGACCTGCCCCGGCCCTTTCCTCTTGTCATAGCCAACTTGTTTGCCTCGACCCTCATAGAACTGAGCCTCCCGCTTAGCAGTGCAGTCGCCAGCTCTGGACATGCGATCTTGTCCGGTATCCAGACTGACCAAGAAGAAGCCGTACGCCACGCCTTTTGTTCGCCGGCTTGGACCCTAGCCACCCGACTCCCAAAAGAAGAATGGGTGACGCTGGTCTTACGTCGGAACTAAGGGTCCGGTCCAAAAGATTCAATTGAGAGATTCGATTTTGCATGCGACGCTTTTTCATCTCTTCGGACGCTCTCATCACAGACCGAGCCCAGCTCAGTGCGCAGATGAGCGGTCCGGAATTTCACCATCTTCGCCATGTTCTTCGTCTCGATGTCGGTGCGCAAATTGTCTTATACGATGAACGCGGAATGACATATCACGGCACCCTGACTCACCTGGCCAAGGACCACGCCGAGGTGAGACTTACGGACACCGTTCCTCCGGCTGCACCAACATTTCGCCTCACCCTGGCCCAAAGTGTCCTCAAGGGCAGCAAAATGGATCTTGTGGTTGAAAAAGCTACCGAACTCGGAGTCCATACCATTATTCCTTTTTTCTCGGCGTTTACCGTGGCACGTATTCCATCAGCCAAACAGGCTGAGCGCGTGGCTCGCTGGCGGCGTCTTGCCCAAGCCGCCGCCAAACAATCCGGCAGTCGACTCCCGGAGATCGCCTCACCGCTGTCTTTTGAAACGCTGTTACACGCCAGCCCCTCTCACGCGCTAAAGCTGATATGCTCAGAGCGCGAACACAGCATCCACCTCAAAACATTCGCCGAAGACCCTCCTAGCCTTGATGCAGTCTGGATTGCCGTCGGCCCGGAAGGCGGATTCTCCAGCCAAGAAATTGAGCACGCCCGAGCAGCAGGCTATACGCCGGTGAGTCTGGGTCCCGCCGTTCTGCGCGCGGAAACCGCCGGCATGAGCGCTGTTGCATTGTGCCAGTTTCTGTGGCGTGACATCCAATTTCCCCCCTTGCCTTAATGGCCGCAAATACCTAGCATGCCGCTCCTGGAAGCAAGGAGAGCAAAGAGAGATGAACGCTCTCGACACAACAGGAGACAAGACAGCATGCACGGCTTGCGTTTCGCTTTTATCATGGATCCGATTCAGCACGTCTTGATTGATAAGGATACGACCTTTGCCTTTATGCTTGAAGCTCAGGCGCGTGGGCATGCCGTCTGGTATCTTGAGCTGTCTGATTTGTTTATTGACCGCGCACGGGCAATGGGCCGAGCGCGGCGGATTGAACTGCGGCGCGAACTGCATAATCATTTTACGTTTGGCGAATTACAGACCTGCCCTTTAGGGGATTTTGACGCGATCTTTATGCGCAAAGACCCGCCTTTTGACATTGCCTATTTGCACGCAACCCAACTGCTCGATATTGCCCAAAATGAAGGCGCGCTCGTACTCAATAATCCAACCGGGCTACGTACGGCAAATGAAAAGCTGTATGCGCTCAACTTCCCCAGCGTCATTCCAGCAACGCTGGTCTCACACGAGGCAACCCGGTTGAAAACATTTCTCGAAGAGCTGGGCGGAGAAATGATTATTAAACCCATAGACGGGCATGGCGGCGCAGGCATCTTTTACGTGCACAGAGATGACCGCAATCTAAACTCCATCCTTGAAACTGCAACCAAAGACGGCCGCGAGCCGATTATTGCCCAGCAATATCTTCCCGAGGCTCGCCAAGGTGACAAACGCCTGATTGTCCTCAATGGAGAACCGCTCGGCTGCACCTTGCGCGTCCCCCGGGCGGATGAAAACCGGGGCAATATTCATGTAGGCGGGACGTGTGTGAAAGCGGAGGTGACAGACAGAGATAAAGAAATCTGCCGCACAGTCGCCCCGTGGCTGCGACGCGACGGACTCTATTTTGTCGGGCTGGATATCATCGGAGAATCTTTGACCGAGGTCAACGTCACGAGTCCAACCTGCGTTCAGGAAATCGATCGCCTCAACAACGCCTGCCTTGAAGCCCAGGTTATTGATTTTGTTGAGCAGCAGGTTGCAACACAGGTTGCAAAACAGCCCGGCTAACCTCTCCCTTCGGTTTCTTCCATATGCACGCTAACGCGTATGCAGGATAACGGTCAAGAAAACACGACTGCCCTGTGGTCACTCCACGCTCGTGAGGTCTTTTATTCCTTTTTGGCTGGAATATTCTTAACCTCGCTCACCTTGGGGAATATTGTAGGCATCACCAAGTTTGTCGATCTGGGTTGGTTTGTGATTCCAGCCGGGTTGTTGGCGTATCCGTTCACATTCCTGGCGACCGACCTTATCAGCGAACTCTACGGTCGACGCCGGGCGCAGTCCATCGTCTGGGTAGGCTTGGGCATGAATTTTTTCATGCTTTTCTTGATGTGGTTTGGCCATGTGTTGCCGGATGCGTCTGGGGTATCAGGCGCAGCCGCAACCTTCGACACGGTCTATACCTTTATGAAGCCCGGGGTCATCGCCTCAATGATCGCCTATCTTGTCGCCCAATCCGTGGACGTGCAGTTGTTCCACTTCTGGCGACGACTCACCAAGGGGCGACACTTATGGCTGCGTAATAATGGCTCGACCATGTTCAGCCAAGTCGTGGACACCATGCTGATCTCATCGATTTTGTACGCTTCCGGCGGTTTTGGTTCGGCAATTGATTCCGTGGATAAGCTCATTCCGCTTGCTCTGTCCTCGTACTCTTTTAAGCTTGTCTTTGCCTTGCTCGATACGCCGCTCTTTTATCTGGGCGTATATGGTCTGCGGTCTCGTTTCCCAGTTATCGACGAAGATACTTAGCCCAGCTCATATGGTTAGATTTCAGACCGTCCCGCCGCCGTCTCGTCACCGGGCTTGCCAAGAAACCAGATTAACTGATAGAAAATTTTCCACGACTTTTGGGGTTATCCTACCTCAGAAGTCGCGCGTCGTCCCAAATGTGGGCAGGTAGCTCAGTCGGTAGAGCAGAGGACTGAAAATCCTCGTGTCGGCGGTTCAATTCCGCCCCTGCCCACATTCTTTCCTTAATAAAATCAATGTATTACGGGTTGGGATAGAAGCCAGCTGATCGGGATTCAATGCCGGGTAGCTAAAATGGTAGCCGAACTGGGCATTAACCGCCCGTTTGTGGGCTCCGACACTTCCGCTCGAGT
>CAUZQN010000462.1:0-3541 GCA_963581605.1 uncultured Binatia bacterium (SeqCode) | reverse complement strand
GTATGAGACCCTCCTCGCCTGTATCAGTCGTGCCTATGGGTAAGGAAAGCGTTTGAGTCGGACCGCTAGGCGGCCTCGGGCGGAGACGGCAACTCATGGGTGACAAAGTATTGGATAACGCTCTGGGGAGTGATCAACCCAACCACCACACCTTGGCGTATAACGGGGAGATGATGAATTTTATGTTCACGCAAGAGCTGTACCACGTGGTCGGCCGGTGTAAATTCATCAACAGTCACTATATGTGGGGTCATCAGAGCCTGAACGACAGTATTGTTTGGACTCGTACCAAGCAGGTCGCTCTCAGTCACGATGCCGACAACACGGCCGTTGGAGTCGGTAACCGGTAGCCCACTGATTTCTACCCGGGCCAATTCTCGGGCGGCCTCAGCTAAGGTCGTCTCAGGAGAGACAACCACATCATTGGGGGTCATGAGTTGTCGGGCGTGCCCTTTCATTGGCACCTCCCCTCTTCCCACCTTCGTGTGATTTGGTTAAACACCGACATTGTGACATACTCCGCCATTCAGGTCGAGCTTTGGACCTGGCTGGCAGCAGGCGGCTCGCGCTCCCAACTGCTAAAGAAAAAGGCTGGGAACAGAAGTCAGAGGAGGCACGGCGTGGCCACACCAGACATTGCTCCAGCTGTTGATGCGGACGGCCATGTGCTGGAGCCGGCCAACACCTGGCGAAGAAACGCATCGCGCCTCTTGCAAAAGCGGATCAGCCCAAAGTCCTCGGAACAAACACACTACGCTTTTATGGCATTGAGACCTAAACCCTATAAGAAAAGGAGTTGCATATGCCGGTTGTACAAAACGATAGACTCAAGAAGTTTGCCATCCCTGGCCTAGAGCACCAAACCCTGGCAGGGCCGGA
The DNA here is from genome assembly GCA_963581605.1 of uncultured Binatia bacterium (SeqCode). Lineage (GTDB taxonomy): Bacteria > Desulfobacterota > Binatia > Bin18 > Bin18 > Bin18. The sequence goes on along the minus strand of CAUZQN010000462.1, from coordinate 2,662 downwards.
ACACGGCATGAAAGCCCTGGAGATGTGGATGCAGACGATTCAACCCGGAAGCGGGACGCCGGTCCATCGGCACGCTTGTGAAGAAGCCATTGTCGTTCTACGCGGCTCGGGGCGGCTGACTGTTGAGGGAGAAGACATCGACTTCGGCCCAAACTCAACCCTCCAGATCCCTTCCGATGCCATTCACCAAATTGTCAACACTGGCACCGAAGATATGTTTATGATCGCGGCACTCGGCCAAGCACCAGTCAAAGTGTGCACGGCGGAAAACGAACATATGCCGCTTCCGTGGCAATAGGAGCAAACAGGCTCCCCCTCTCTGGGCGCAGACCCTTATCGATGCTTTTTCATGCGGGTCCGTATCCAGAAGAGGAAGCCTCCACCGCCTAACCCGCCGCCTGTCACGTCAGCACCAACATCCGCAGTACTCGCGCAACGTCCGGGCACTTGGCTCTGATGCCATTCATCGCTCACGCCATAACTCAGCGTAAATACCAGTGCCGACAGGAGCAAGGTTCGTGGAGTCCAGTCTGGCCACGAGCTTCTCGCGGCCCACGTCCAAAGCCAGCCTAAAACCGCGTATTCGATAAGATGTGGCCATTTGTCTGATGGCACGGCCTCGGGCAGATTGAGGTTGGATTGCGCAGACAGGAAGTAGATCAGGGCACAATAGCCTGCCACGGCTCCCCAGGCCAGAAGTCTATTCTGCCAGGACGCAATCTCCCTAGCCAGCTTTGCTTTACCCTGTGCCTCTTTGGGTTGAGAGATATTTTCTTCCTCCACATGCATAACCTGGGGTTCCGTCAGATCGGATTTCCGACTATAAAAAGACTTGAGATGCAGATCAATGCCACCGTGCCGGCGTGTAGACTGAGATGAAGTTTTCTTCGGCCACAACGTCCGTCTCTGTCTGAGGGTATTGAGTGGAGGCTATCATGGCGAGGGTCAAGAGGATAAAGTTGGGCTTTCTTTTTCGGATGTTTTCGTTTGGGTGGCTGGGAATTGTCCTCGTGCTCAGCATCCCGAGTGACGTTCCTGCCGCAGGGGATCTGTTTGAACGTGCGAGTCTGCAAGGTTTGCGCTCCATTCAGGTGGTAATAGAGGATCTCGCGCCCGATGTCGTACAGGACGGTTTGGACCGGGATGTTTTAAAAACAGCGATTGAGGAACAGCTTATTCAGGCGGGCATCATTATCGAGCAGCAGGCTGAGCATGCGCTGTATATTCATCTCAAGACTACCTCACCCACGGAGGGAACGTATAGCTACGCGCTGAACTATGAATTTCTCCAGCTCGTTTTACTCTTTCGTGCACCTGAGGTAGTGACCTGGGGCAACACCTGGAGCCATAGCCAAATCGGGACGCTGCCCACGTCAGAGATCGGACAAGTCGCCGCCATCATCGCACAAGGGATCACGCTCTTTATTGATGACTACCAGGCCGCCAATAGCCAAGATTACCAACCTGCCAGCAGCCCGTAGCCCGCGTCGACCATAGCGGTATATGGCTGTCGCTATTCTACAGCCATCACTTTTGTATTCACAAAAAACGGAAAGTCAAACGCCGTCATCTCTCCAACCCGCTTGCCTGGGATAGGCAGCAGCCGAGCCGAGAGGGGTTTTTGCAGCTTCCAGCCTAAAGCACCGACGTCAGATAATATTCCGACGATCTGCTGCTCCGAGACATTGCCGGCCAGCGGAATGTTATCCAGGCCGGTTCCGCACACAGCCGAATAGGTGAGAAGCTGAGACAGCCGGAGTTTTCCTTGGTTATTGCGTTTCGCCAATCCGGCATCTTCTAGCACCGGCAGCATTAATCCACAGTAACCGCATTTCGTGAGGTCGGCTGTCTGTAACGCCGCTGTGACTAATGCCGCGGATGCCAGCGTACCTGGGTCGCCGAACTGGCCCGTACCCATTTTTTCTATGGCCTGGGCAATGCTCCCATCAGGGCCTGGTCCAGGCGCAGGAGAGATATCAATCCCGGCAAATCGAAACTCTCCCCCTGCTACGTGCTGCATACGCTGTTGGAGTGGGCGTACCCGCTGCTCAAAAGCCCTTCGCAACCGGGCTATACTCTCAGTCGGCGTGAGATCCACCCTCGCAGCCTCAGCCACAACATCGGCAGCTTCTAAGGCGAGTGCAACAGCCGGTTCACCCGTATGAAACGCCACGGGGAAAAAGGGCGTATGCGGGCGAATATTTATGCCTGCGGTAAACCGAAGATTACCGAATCCGTCCGGCGTTGCACGGGCAATGCGGATCATCGTCCGGGCAATATCGTGCGCAGTAGCCGCCGCCGTCGCCTGTCCCCCGTTCCCCAGGATGGCGCTCACAAAGACATTCTCGGTATCGGCAATAAGATCCGACAGAAGCTGCAGGAAGCCTCGCTCTTCGGGGGCACTAGGGTCTAGCGGACCAATTGCACAATAGTCTAGACCATGTGAGAGACAACACGCTTCGAGTTCTTGGGCAAAACGTATGACCGCGCTATGCGATTGTCCGGTGAGAAAACGGGGAAACGGTGGGGTTGCCAGTCGCGTTGTTTGCACCTCTAGCCCGTTCTCTTCACAGGCCTGTTTGGCTCGCGCCACAAAGCGTCCGGCCCGTGCTATACGCGTCGGATCGAGCGGGAAGCCAGGATCGAGTCCGACCGTGATGGA
>CAUZQN010000461.1:0-3544 GCA_963581605.1 uncultured Binatia bacterium (SeqCode) | reverse complement strand
GGGCAGCCACGCAGGGCTGCCCTACGCCGAATGTCCCAAAATCTCTGCTGTTTTCCTTAGAATACATAACAAAACTGACTGGAGTACGTTGCCAGCGCCCTAGCCCCTCCCGCCTAGATTCCCGTTTTCACGGGAATGACAGTTCTTTTTGTGTCATACCTGCTTTCGCAGGTATCCAGGCCTACAGGACAACACGGAGTTTTGTGAGTGGCGCTTATAATGTAACCCATGGCTAACCCTGCCCTACACGGTATGTTTGAACGTTCAACTCCCGACCTACATACCACTGATGAGTTCGAGAATCGTTCCGTCTGGGTCTTTGAAGCACACCACGCCTATTTCTGCGCCATCCGGCCCCTTTATTTTGTGAAGCGGAGCGACAAACTGAACATCCATCTTTTGCAGGTCGGCGTAGGTCTTGTCGATATCGTCCACCGTGAATGCGATACGGCAAATGCCGATATTATTGAGTGAAGAGTAGGGTTCGCCCTGTGGAGGCGGGTCGATAAACTGGACCAGGTCGAGGACGGGCGCACTCGCATCATCGCCCAGGCGCATAAACACGCCGCGCAGTTTGCGCGCGTCGAGTCCCAGCGCATCACCTATGCTCGGATCGTCAAGCGTAAAGTCGTTCACCTTATTAAATCCAAGCTGTTCATAAAAGCCGATAGACCGCTCCATATCCCGAACACAGATATTGATGTGGAAAAGCTTTTCTAACATAGGAATTCCCTCCTTGTCTTTTACGCTGCAGTGAGCAACGCGGCCGGTTACGCCTGACCCGAGCGTAATACCTGACCCGGCATGGCGCCGGTATGCTTACCGTCGTCATATAGCACCTCGCCGTTCACTATGGTGTATTGCACGCCTTGGGCCGGCATGACTAAGCGCCGGCCACCACCCGGCAGGTCTGTGCGCATTTCTCCGCGCCGCGCCGAACCAACCGTATTGTAGTCGAAAATCGCGAAATCAGCGGCCATACCCGCTTGGATCTTTCCGCGCGTGGTCATGCCATAGAACGCAGCGGGCTCGGAGGTAATACGTTTGACGGCATGTTCGAGGCTCAGCACCTGTCGGTCACGCACCCAGGTGCCGAGCAAATAGGTGCAATAGCCCGCGTCACACAGCATATCCACATGGGCTCCACCGTCTGACAAGCCGACCATCACCTGGTCGTGTGTAATCAGTTCAGGAATACGGTCTTCGTCGGCATTGAAGAGCTCATACGTGTACTGCAGCTGTAGATCGTCTTCGATGCACAGATCCAAGAACGTATCGAGTCCGTCCTTGCCGCGCTCTTTGGCAATGTCAGCCACGCTCTTGCCGATCAAAGATTGCATGCCAGGACTCCCGACCTCGTGAACAATGGCCCGTTCCCACTTGCCCGAAAAGACCTTGGGCGATTCCATCTCCTTGCGAAATCCCGCCCGGAAAGACTCACCCCGGTAAAATTCCTTCTGCTTCTCAACCGGCTGGTCAAACGCCGGCTTCCAGCACGGCTGGTTGGCGAAAATAAACGGTTTGCGCAGATCAATCTGGATAATGAGCGGACGGCAAGTCACCTGCGGAATCGCCCCCTTCTTAAACAGTGGCTCGATCGTGCGGAGCGTATTCATGGCCGCCTCAGGTTGATCATCCCGGTTCAGCAGCGCCAGCCAGGTCACCTGTCTGCCACTTTCGGTCAGCAGCAGGTCTAACAAGGCATGCTCTGTTTCATCAATAATGGAGACGTTGTTTGTCAACGCCAGCTCAATACTGCCTTTGCCCAACTCTTTGAGCGCGTTGCAGTATGCCTTGAGTTCGTCCTGGCTGGCATTGCGGCAAGCAATCGGGCGGCCTTTATAGCCAATATGTTGCGCAACGTTCGTGGTTGAGAACCCGAAGGCACCCGCGGCCACGGCTTCCTTAATCAGGGCCTTGATTTGGGCCGTTTCCTCGACTGATGCCGATCGCTCCATCGACTCTTCACCCATCACAAAATGTCGAAACGGGGTGAGTGCGGCCATGAAGCCAATATTGATCCCACTGCCGCGCTTGTCCGCCGCGTCCATATATTCGGGGAAGGTTTCCCAATCCCAGGTCACGCCCTTGCCCAATACCTCAAACGGAATGGCTTCTACATTCACCAAATCCCAGGCCGCGATGTCGTGCGCGTCAGGTTTACACGGGGCCAGTCCTACACCGCAGTTGCCCATGACTAAGCTGGTGACGCCGTGCCAGGACGAGGACGTAATAAGCGGGTCCCAACAAATCTGGGCGTCATAGTGGGTATGCGGATCAACAAACCCAGGAGCAACAATCAGATCGGAGGCATCAACGACCTTCTGGGCTCCGTCCGTTATTTTTCCGTTTTTCTCAATCTGGGCAATTTTGCCATCGGCGATCGCGATATCCGCCCGATAGCGCGCCGCACCCGTTCCATCCACAACAGTTCCGTTTTTGATCAATAGATCATACGACATGACGTACCCTCCTTTTAGCTCTGACGACGTTTTGGCTCCGAGCCAACGTTGATCCTGGGGGATAGGTTCTGGGGATTAGGGGCTAGCTTTTTTCCTATCCCTATCCCCTAATCCCTCCTTAAATTACACCCGCTTTCTCAAACGCATCCATTTCTCCCTGTGTAAGCCCCAACAATTCCTTATACACATAGTCGTTGTCTTCGGCGTAACACGGTGCAGCCCGCTCAGTCGGTCCGCCTTGGTTGACCGTGGCATTCGTAAAATGAAACGGAATGTCCTTCACCGGCCAAATGCCTATCTCAGTATGCGGCAGGGGGATGAGCCAGTTCAGATGCTTGAGCTGCGGATCTCGTTCGATGCGATCCTGGGCAGTCTGACATACACCTGCGGGGACACCGACCGCCTGCAAGCGCTCCTGCAGTTCAAACGGGTCTTTGTCTTGGGTCCATCCACCGACGAGACGGTCTAGTTCGTCCTGGTGTTTGACTCGATCCGCCAGTGTTGCGAACTCCTCCCGCTCGGCCCAGCCTGGGTTGCCCATCTCCTGCACCAACGCTTGCCACTCTTCTTCTGAAGTGACGGCTATGACTATCCAGCGATCATTCGCAGTGCCTTCCCCAGCGCAGGGATAGGCTCCGTGTGGCGCTGCGGGTATATGCGGCGAACGATTGCCCGTGCGTTGGGAGTGCCGACCGTTGACGCCGTGGTCTAAGACGGCGGTTCCCGTCATGCCGATTCCGGGCTCGACTTGCGAGCAATCAATATACTGCCCACGGCCGGTGCGTTTCTTATAATACACGGCCATCAGTATGGTCATGGCACAGTAATATGCGCCACTCCAATCCATATATGAGAAGCCCCAGCCCGCGGGTGGATGCGGCGCTGGCAGGCCGGACTGTTCAGTTAAACCACTCACCGCCTGGGCAATCGGCCCGTACGAGGCGTATTTCACATATGGGCCTGTGTATCCCCAGCCAGGCTGCTGAACATAAATGATCTCAGGGTTGATGGCTTTGAGGGTATCGTAACCCAGGCCCCATTTACGCATAGTCTCCGCAGTAAACGCCTCAACCACAACATCA
>CAUZQN010000460.1:0-3545 GCA_963581605.1 uncultured Binatia bacterium (SeqCode) | reverse complement strand
GGATTCCGAAAGGAGGACTTTCCAGATGGATAAAAAAACGTTGATCGGGGTCGGACTGCTCGTTGTTGTTATCGTTTTTTCTCTTGAGTGGTTGCGGGCCGGGCCGACTTTAGAGATACCGCCCGAAGTCCTGCAACAAGATATCTTCATTGAGTCGGCAGGTTTAGGTGATGCAACAACCATGCTGAAGATGATAGAGCATGGCGTCGATATTAATGGCCATAATCCGGTGTTCGGCCATACGGCCCTGATCGTGGCGTCACGCTTCGGCCATCGTAAAATCGTACAAAGCCTGCTTGATCGTGGTGCCGAGGTCAATGCCGAAGATGACTACGGATACACCGCCCTGTATTGGGCCAAGAAAAATCATAAAGGTGAAGTCATTGAGATGCTCGAAGCCGCCGGGGGCACCTCGCCTGCGGTGGAAGGGAATGGTGCGCGGCCAGCGGTCAGCGATGTCTAATCAGCTGAGCAGCCGTATTCGCCGGTCAAGTTTCAGTCCGGTTTCAGGCCTGGGAGCCGATTGAACGTCCCCTAGTGGCAACTAGGGGAACTAGGGGCAGGACAGGACGAAAACTCGATCACCACAGGCAGGGGGAGTCCTCTGTTGCTGTGGGATGAATCCTAACGCGTCTGGTAGGAGGAGAAATATTATGGCAGCAGCCGTGTATGTGCTGGGTGGGTATCAAACCGATTTTGCTCGCAACTGGATGAAAGAGGGCAGTGGCCTTGTTGATATGATGAAAGAAGCCGTGTCCGACGGCTTCACCGCAACCGGCATTGATCCGCATGAAGTCGATGTTGCTCATGTTGGTAACTTTGCTGCGGAACTTTACTGCAAGCAGGGCCACCTGGGGGCATTCTTGGCCGAAATCGAGCCGGCGTTATCCGGTATTCCGACCTCTCGACATGAAGCTGCCTGCGCGTCGGGTAGTGTCTCAATGCTCATGGCTTCGGCTGAAATCGAGGCCGGTCGTTATGATCTGGCTCTCATTCTAGGGGTAGAGCAGATGAAGACGGTTGCCCCGGCGACGGGGGGTGATTTTCTCGGAACAGCAGCTTGGTATGAGGAAGAAGCCAAGGGCATTGAGTTTGCGTTTCCCAAGTTGTTTGGTCGACTTGGGGATGTGTATGAAGAGCGCTTTGGCTTAAAAGAGGAGCATTTGACCCGCATTGCGGAGGTGAACTTCTCCAACGCGCGCCGCAATCCCAAGGCGCAAACACGAGGCTGGTTTACGGATGAGACCCAGGACCTGAATTCTGGAAAATACACCAATCCGGTCGCTGGTCGTCTGCGCGTGCGCGACTGCTCCCAGGTGACCGATGGCGCGACTTCAATTTTCCTGGCGTCTGAGACTTTTGCTCGCAAATATGCCCAGCGTCGGGACGTTGCCTTGGAGAGTCTGCCCAAGATTCTGGGTTGGGGCCATCGCACCGCGCCTATCAAGTTTGACACCAAGATCGCCGAAAGCAAAGGCAACCCCTATGTGTTGCCGCATACCCGTCAGGCTATTCTGGATGCGTTCCAACGCGCCGGCCTGGCTGATGTCTGGGGGGTACAGGGGATAGAAACACACGACTGCTTTACGACCTCAGAGTATATGGCTATTGATCATTTCGGCTTGACCAAGCCGGGTGAGTCCTGGAAAGCGATTGAAGAAGGGGTGATCGAATTTGGAGGCAAGTTGCCGGTTAACGCGAGTGGTGGCCTCATCGGGTGCGGACATCCGGTCGGCGCTACGGGTGCCCGGCAGGCCTTAGACGCCTTTCGGCAGGTCACGGAAACGGCGGGCGAGTATCAGATCGATGGCGCAAAAAAGATCGCAACTCTGAACATCGGTGGCTCAGGCACGACGAGCGTAGCCATGGTGATAGGATCGTAGTCCCAGCGCACGAGCGGCATCTTATCGTCTGACCGTCTTACCGTCCGACCGGCGCGTTAACGCCCAACCGGATAGATGATGAGCCGCCGGAAGGGTTCGTCGCCCTCACTTTGTGAGATCAATCCGGAGCTCTTGACCAGTTGGTGTTGGAGACGACGCAGACGGGCGCGTTGCGGGCCGAGTTCGTGTTGTTCGTTTTGGGCAATAACGCGTTGGACGATCTCTTCTGCCTCGGTCAAGGCGGCCCGGTCTTCGGGAAATTCTTCGCTCAGATGGTCGCGCAGGAATTTCTCCATTTGAGCGGCACTATCGCTCCGCAGGGCGTAGAGCGGCGTGCCTCTTTCGACCAGCAGCCGGAGCGCCTTGGGTTGGCGTTTGGCTTGGCCTCTGACCGTGAGAATCACGTCTGCATATGTTGGTTGGGCGACCACACGAGCCGGGACGTCGAGGGCGTGGATTGCATGCTCCAGTCGTTGTCGATCAATGCCGTACGGGTAAATGCGCAGCACCCGGCGTGACTTGGATAGACGGCCACGCTGCTGTGCAGCTCCCGTATCTCCGGGAGCGGGGGAGGCTGCCGCATCAATTTGCTCAGTGCTAATGCTGCCGCCTTCTTGGCGCGTTCGTATTTCTACAACCGCGCTCCAGCCGCGCAGCAGGCCGTCGACCGCAGCGGCTACCTCCGGGTGTACGGCAAAACGGTGCCGGTTATGTATCTCAATCAAGATGTCGAAAGTCGGCGGCGCCTTACGCTCCTGGATGGTCTTTTGCGTTCGTCGCCGACGGGCTTCGTCATCGCCCAGGGTGACGGACTGAATGCCCCCTATCAGGTCAGCCAGAATGGGGTTGAGGAGCAGACTTTCCAACGTGCCGCCATGCGCGGTGGCAATGAGCCGAACCCCCCGTTCGGCGATGGTTCGGGCCGCCTCGGCCTCAGCCTCCGTACCGATTTCGTCCACAACGATCACTTCGGGCATGTGATTTTCGACCGCTTCGATCATGACCTGGTGCTGACGGTCGGGTGAGGGGACTTGCATACGACGGGCGCGGCCAATCGCGGGGTGGGGAATATCCCCGTCTCCGGCAATTTCGTTTGAGGTGTCAACAATGATGACTCGTTTGCCGTCTGCGTCAGCCAGCACACGCGCGGCCTCGCGTAATAGGGTGGTTTTACCGACTCCGGGCGGGCCTAACAGCAGGATGCTTTTGTGTGGGTCCTGGACCAGGTCTTTGACAATGTCGACTGTCCCAAACACGGCGCGTCCGACGCGACAGGTTAGGCCAATAATTCCGCTGGTGCGGTTCCGTATTGCTGAGATACGGTGCAAGGTGCGCGGAATACCGGCCCGATTGTCGTGGCTAAACGTTCCGACCCGTCCAACGGTAAAGGCTAACTCTTCCGGGCCCACTGTCTGGTCAGACAGATAGACGGTTTTACTGACGTAGCGCGCTTCGGGCAGACGCCCCAGGTCAAGGATCACCTCTATGAGGTCATGCAAGTCGCCTGTCTGAATAATCGCTTCACGAAGAGGCGGTGGGAGAACATCGAGCAGGAAATCAAGATCGTCCACAGTCTCGATTGCGGTCTGCGCAGAGGCAGGTCCGGACAGAAGCTCAGCGCTGGGCGCAACGGACATGTGTGTGAGCGGAGAAGTTACCGTT
>CAUZQN010000459.1:0-3547 GCA_963581605.1 uncultured Binatia bacterium (SeqCode) | reverse complement strand
GGCGTGCTGAAAGACGGAAAGGTCACATTCATTCAAGGCAAGCTGGGCAAAGACATGGACGCGGCGCAGGGGTATGAGGCGGCCAAACATGTGATGCTCAACATCTTACAGTCTATGAAGCAAGAACTGGGTGATTTGGATAAGGTTAAGCGGATCGTCAAGCTATTGGGTTTTGTCAACTGCACTGCGGATTTTCTTGACCAACCCAAAGTGATCAATGGGGCGTCCGATCTCTTGGTCGAACTGTTTGGCGAACGCGGCCGCCATGCCCGCTCTGCGGTTGGTATGAACCAGCTCCCGTTTGGGATTGCGGTGGAGATTGAAATGATCGTGGAAGTAGAAGGGTAGGGGGATCGAGAGGGTTGGCTCATCACGCACTAGCCAGCTGCTCAATCAATGCGGCGTTTGATCCGATCTTCTCAAACACACTGAGGACGGCTTGCGTCGCCTCGACAGTGTTCATATCAGCGACTTTGCGTCGTAACAGATGCGACGCTTTGAGTGCGTCCGGATCCAGCAGTTGTTCTTCTTTGCGGGTGCCTGAAGCAGTAATATTAATAGCTGGGAAGAGACGCCGGTCGGCCAGACGCCGGTCGAGCAAAAGCTCCATATTGCCCGTGCCTTTAAATTCTTGAGCGATCACCTCGTCCATGCGACTCCCGGTATCGATCAAGCACGTAGCAATGATCGTCAACGATCCACCATCTTCAAGCTGTCGGGCCGCCCCAAACAGTCGTTTGGGCAATTCAAGGGCACCGGCATCAATGCCGCCGCTCATGGTGTGACCGGTTGTCGTATTCAGATTGTGGGCTCGTCCGAGACGGGTGAGCGAGTCGAGGACGATGACGACGTCCTTATCTGCAAGCGCTTCTCCAACCGCACGTTCCAGGCAGCTGGCGGCTGCTTCCAGATGTTCTTCAAGCGGCCGATCATTAGATGAAGCAAACACCTCTGCTGGGACGGCACGACGAAAGTCGGTGACTTCCTCGGGCCGTTCGTCAATCAGGAGACTGTACAAAATAGCCTCTGGCGCTCCTGCCGCAATCGCAATACACAGGTCTTTTAAGAACGTTGTCTTGCCGGTCTTAGGCGGAGCCAGGATAATCGCCCGTTGTCCAAAGCCGATGGGGCAGAAGACATCAAGCATGCGAATTGTCAGTGGTGCATCCGGACCAACCAGTGGAATTTTACGGATGGGTGCAATCGGCACCCGGGCCTGAAATTCTTGCATCGTCGCTGACGGTGGTGGGGTACCCGTCCGTCTGCCGCGCTGCTGTTGTCCACTACGAGCTTGATGCCGTCGTCCGTCCTGGGATCTGTTTCCGTTTCCCCGCTGCCGCCTGTTGTTTCTCATGATGTGTGTATTCTTCCTGATCTACGCACGGGGTACAAGTCGGATCTGTCTGAGCCGTCGAATCTATCCGATCTGTCTGAGCTGACAAGGAGAAGCTTCCTTTGTATAGTACCCAACATGACACACGGACACTACCGGGTAGGTGTGGATATTGGTGGTACCTTCACCGATATCTTTCTCTTGTCCGAAGATGGCGCGTCGATTATTGGGAAGGTACTCACAACACCGCGTGATCCTGCTGAGGCGGTGCTAAGTGGTCTGTCAAGTTTGCTGGAAGAACGAACTATTCCGGCGGACGCCATAACCCATTTGGTCCACGGCACAACGCTGATTACCAACGCGATTATCGAACGTAAAGGAGCAAAGACCGGGCTGATCACTACCAAAGGGTTTCGGGATGCGTTAGAGATCGGTCGGGAACGACGCTACGACATCTACGATATTTCCTTAGAAAATCCAGAGCCCCTGGTGCCGCGCTATTTACGGCGGGAAGTCGACGAACGTCTCGACAACACCGGCCAGGTGGTGACACCCTTAGATGCGGACGACGCTGTACAGGTCATTCAGGGTTTAGTCGACGCCGGAGTCGAGGCGCTTGCGGTGTGTCTCTTGCACTCCTTTCGGAATCCTGAACACGAACTGCGCATCAAACAACTCGTGAGCCAGCATTTTCCTGACCTTGTGATTTCATTGTCGTGCGAAGTCATGCCGGAGATTCGGGAATATGAACGTACCTCAACCACGGTTGCGAATGTGTATGTCAAGCCGATGGCGCGGACATATCTCAATAAGCTCAACGCGGACCTGCGTGCCCTCGGGTTGCCGCGTGACATGTTTATTATGTTGTCAAACGGTGGGATCACGAGCTGCGCCATTGCCGGGGACTATCCCATTCGGCTGATCGAGTCCGGTCCGGCCGCCGGAGCCTTAGCCGCGAGTTTTTATAGCAAACGCCAGAACCTCAAGCCGCACGACCAGAAGCAGCAGGATCAGACCCAGCAGCTCGACCGCGTAATTTCCTTTGACATGGGTGGCACGACGGCAAAAATCTGTCTTATAGATCACGGCCAGCCGTCGTTAACTACGGACTTTGAAGCCGCTCGGGTGTATCGCTTCAAAAAAGGCAGCGGGCTGCCGCTTAAAGTTTCGGTTATTGAAATGATAGAGATAGGCGCAGGTGGAGGAAGCATTGCCCGTATTGATGAGCTGGGGCTGCTCAAAGTCGGACCGGATAGTGCAGGCTCAGAGCCGGGCCCGGTATGTTACGACCGAGGCGGCGAGGAGCCGACGGTCACCGATGCCGACGTGGTGTTGGGCTATCTCAATCCGGACTATTTCCTGGGTGGGAAGATGCGCCTCAATTTGGATAAGGCCAAATATGTGATTCAAGAAAAAATTGCCAAACCGCTCAAGGTTGATCTGTCCCGAGCAGCCTGGGGCATACACCAAGTCGTGAATGAAAACATGGCCAATGCCGCGCGTATGCACCTTGTTGAGAAGGGCCGCGATCCGCGCGGGTATAGTGTGATTGCCTTTGGGGGGGCCGGGCCGGTGCACGCCTATCGTGTGGCTGAACGGCTCAAACTGAAGATGCTGGTGTGTCCGCTGGCCGCCGGTGTGACCTCGGCCTTTGGCATGCTCACAGCTCCATTGGCGTTTGATTTTGTCCAAAGTTATGTCACCACATTGTCGGAGCTCGACTGCCAGGTTTTGGAACGTATCTATGCAGACATGGAGCAACGCGGCCGGAGTGTGCTGACTGCTGCCGGCGTTGAGGGTGAGGTGATACTCAGCCGTTCGGCGGATATGCGCTACGTCCAGCAGGGCGTTGAGATCCGTGTGGCGCTGCCTGCGGGACGACTCGCGCAGGCAGAGGTGCCGGCCCTGCGGCACGTCTTTGAGGTGGAGTATGAGCGCTTATACAAGCGTCTCAATCCAGGCGTTGATATTGAGATTGTCAATTGGCGACTGGTGGCTTCTGGTCCGCAGCCTCAGCTTACGCTCCAGAGCGCTACGCTCCAGAGCGCTACGCTCCAGAGCGCGGCCGCTGGCTTGAGTCTGGCTGCGGCGCGCAAAGGCGAACGGGCCGTGTATATGCCGGAGCAAGAGGGCTTTGTGCCGTGCGCGGTCTATGATCGGTACGCGCTTCCGCCTGGAGAGACCTTTTCTGGACCGGCAATTATCGAAGAGCGC
>CAUZQN010000458.1:0-3550 GCA_963581605.1 uncultured Binatia bacterium (SeqCode) | reverse complement strand
AGCGAGATTCTACTGGCAAGAGTCTGCGAAGCATGAAGGATAAAGAGCTCGATATTCCCCCTTTAACCGATGCTCAGCTCCGGGCGATGAAGCCTCTGGCGAGGGTGCATCCCAGAGTGGCAAAGAAGATTGCAGCGAACCAAGCGGGTAAGACAAAGATTACCATCCGCTTAGACAATACTGTCCTCGATTACTTCAGAGGCATCGTTGATGCTGCGGGGGGCGGGAACTACCAGAGTCTCATCAATGAGGCCCTCGTGGATCATATCAAACAGAAATCGGTGCTCGACGCTGTAAGGCAAGTCGTCCGGGAGGAATTACATCAGAGTGTGTAGGGGCGAGGTCACCTCGCCCGGGCGTATTGCTCTTCTTACCGGGCATTCTCCGCTTCCCGCACCAGCCGAAATAATTTATCCGGCGTAATCGGAATTTCGTTGATTTCAATCCCCAGATGGGACAGTGCATCCGAGACGGCATTGGCAATGGCAGCCGGTGCACCGATGGTGCCGCCTTCGCCCATGCCGCGAAAGCCGCCGAGCGTTGTGGGCGACGGCGTTTCTATGTGATGCACTTCTATAGGCAGGAGTTCTGAGGCGGTTGGGACGAGATAGTCTACCAGTGAGCCGGTCAGGAGTTGGCCTTCTTCGTCGTAGACGACTTCTTCATACAGCGCCGCGCCGATGCCTTGGGCTACGCCGCCGCGGACCTGGCCGTCAACAATCAGCGGATTAATAATCCGTCCGCAGTCTTCGACAACGATGTAACGCTGGATTTTTACCGCATAGGTCTCTCTATCCACCTCGACGACGGCAACGTGTGTGGCGCTGGACGCGGTGCCGAAAAATGGATCGTAGAACCGCGTGATCTCAAGCCCGGGCTCCATATCTTCAGGCAGACGTCGTAGACCGGCGTAGGCCGTCTTAGCCACCTCACGAAAGGGAAGAGTGCGCTCCGGCTTGTCACGCACGAAGACTAGACTGTCTTGCATATCAAGATCAGCTGGATTGCTCTCCATGATATGGCCGGCGATTTTGAGTGCTTTCTCCTTGAGCGCCTGGCCCGCACGTATAGCTGCTCCACCGGCCAACACCGCACTCCGGCTAGCATACGTTCCCGTACCGTGGGGGGCGAGAGCCGTGTCCCCACAGATGACGCGCACGTCGTCCAAAGAAACGCCCAGCGCATCCGCAACAACCTGCGCCAGGGCGGTTTCATGTCCCTGGCCTTGGGGAGCAACGCTAAACGCTGCAGTCACGGTTCCTGACGGATCGACACGCAGGAAAGCCGCCTCAGTGCCGGTAGAGATGGGCATGCCCGGTGAGACAGGAATGGCTGAACCCACGCCGGTGAGTTCAATATAGGTCGCAAATCCTATCCCGACCCAGCGACCCTCTGCCCGCGCTTGGGTGCACCATTGTTTCGTCGTGTCATAATCTAATATTTCCCGCGCCTTTTGCATGCACTCGGTCAGGCTGGCCTGATCCCACACCAGGCCTGAGGGTGTTTTGTACGGAAATTCGTCGGCTTGGATATAATTCTTGAGACGCAACTCGGCGGCGTCCATATTGAGTTTCCGGGCAGCCCGATCCATGAGTCCTTCCAGCACGAATGTCGTGATCGGACGCCCCACGCCACGGTAGGGGCCCATGGGTGCCTTACATGTAGCGACCCCCCGGTTACGGCCCCGATAGGCGGGCATGCGGTACGGGCCCGACAGAAAACTGATTGTCTGAATGGGCTCAACCGTCGCCGTCCAGGGATAAATCGAGTAAGCGCCAATATCTGTTGTGACGTCTGCCCTGAGTCCGACGATTGTTCCATCAGCCTGTAGGCCGAGTTCGGCGTCAATGACTTCATCCCACGCCTGGGTCGTGGTCATGAGATCTTCCCGGCGGTCGCTGATCCATTTTATTGGCCGTTCAAGTCGTCTTGTGACCGCACACAGGGTGATCTCTTCAGGATAGAGGGATGACTTTGCCCCAAAACCGCCGCCCACGTCAGCAGCCACAACACGAATGCAATGCTCGGGCATATCCAACAGGTCGGCTAAGGCATCTCGGAGCAAGCCTGGACATTGGGTCGCCGAGCGGAGCGTCAGCTCACTCGTGCCGGTATTGTAGTCGGCCAAGCAACCCCGATTTTCCATACACACCGCAGCGTGCCGACGGAAGCGAAAGCGCGCGCGGACACGCACCGCCGCCGCCTCTACGGCTGCATCCACATCGCCTCGGGCAAATTCGCGAGACAAGAGGACGTTGCTGCCTGCGTCTTCATGTAAAATTGTTGCTTCGCTTTGGCTTGCCTCCTCCGCATCGGCAACTGTGGGGAGAGGATCATACTCCACAACGATTTGCTCCAGCGCATCTTCAGCCAGGTAGCGGCTCTCGGCCACAACGACCGCCACGGCCTCGCCGACGTGTCTCACCTTATCAATGGCCAGCGGCGGAAAACTGGTCTCTTTATATTCGCGCATCTTTGACGCCGCGCGAACCGGCTTGACCCAGCGCGCAAGTTCTTTGCCCGTGACCACGGCCACAACGCCCTCCAACGTTTGGGCCATAGCTGGATCGAGCTGCGTGATGCGTGCGTGTGCATACGGGCTACGGAGAAAGGCCGCGTAGAGCATGCCCGGCGGGTGATGATCGTCCACATACGCGCCCTGGCCGGTCAGGAGGCGCCGATCCTCCCTGCGTTTGACGCGGACGCCAACTATCTTTGGCGTAAACTCTTCCACTTTGTTTCTCTCTGTTTATCTCAGATCTCCTCGCCCCCAATTATATGGGAATGGAGAGGACTAAGCCTGTCCTGAGCATAGTCGAAGGAGTGAGGGGAATCTAAATGAAATGTTCATCCCAGCGACCCTCACCCGCTCCCGCCTCGCAGTCGCTGCCCTCTCCCTAGCAGGGAGAAGGGAAAGAACCGAACATCTGACGCCTCATCCCTCCCTCTCTTCATTAATCAACACGAAGTTTCTCCGCCGCCGCCTGAACAGCCTGAACAATCCCCTGATAGCCGGTACAGCGACACAGAACCGCGGATACGCCTGCGCGAATTTCTTCCTCGCTTGGTGTTGGGTTTGTTTGCAGTAGATCGTAGGCTGCCATCAGCATCCCTGGCGTGCAAAAGCCACACTGGAGTCCGTGGTGTTCCCAAAAGGCTGCTTGGAGGGGATGGAGCTTGCCATCTTCAGCAAGCCCCTCAACCGTCATCAACTCAGCCCCATGAGCCTGAACTGCAAGCATTAAACACGAGCGGGCGGATTCACCGTTGACGAGAATAGTGCAGGCTCCGCAGATGCCATGTTCACAACCCACGTGTGAGCCCGTCAGACCAAGATCTTCACGCAGAAAATCAACCAGCAATTTGCGCGGCTCGACCTGTCCGCTGTACACCGTGCCGTTGATCGTGAGCGTGATGTATCTGATCTGGCTGGCCTGGCTGGACTCGCTCATGCATTTCGCTCCTTGCCGCGTTCAATTGCACGTTTCACCGCGCGGCGAGTCAGTACTTGGGTTAAATGCCGCCGAAAGTCGGCCGAGGCATGGATATC
>CAUZQN010000457.1:0-3555 GCA_963581605.1 uncultured Binatia bacterium (SeqCode) | reverse complement strand
CACGTATACCAGCCAACTCGAGGATGCCGCCCATAACCTCAACCCACCGCTCATAGCGACCCAAAGTGCCGCTACCGGATGGCATACCTGCATCAATCCATGCCTGCGCCAGGGACACACACGCGCTCAACAGCGCGGCACGGTTGCACCGGACCCAGGCCATCAAATCGCCATGTCGGAACCCTGCCCTCTCCTCGGGCCGCTCCACTCCGGCGTCCAGGCGGATGTGGACTGTGCGCCGCAGCATCTCATCGGAGAGGGCCACATTGTTCCCAGTGGCTACCCAGGTGGCGTTGTTTGGCGCCTCAACCATCTG
Source organism: uncultured Binatia bacterium (SeqCode) (assembly GCA_963581605.1). GTDB lineage: Bacteria > Desulfobacterota > Binatia > Bin18 > Bin18 > Bin18. The sequence continues at coordinate 3,239 of CAUZQN010000457.1, read as the reverse complement.
CGATTTCCCTAGCCAGCGACCACGCCAAAGAGTCGTAGTCAGCACCGCGGAGAGGGTCGCGGATTTCAACGCTGTCACGTTGTCCAGGAGAACCATGGGGTGGCCTTCGACCATCATCGCCGTGACTCTCTTTTCCAACTCATCGTCATCTTTCGGCAACGCCATGACAGCGGCTGAGCGTCCGAGGCTCACACCCGAAGCGATGTCCGCAAGCAGACCTTTGCCGGTGCCGCGAGCCGGAGCATCGATCAGAAACAGCGGTGTCGGCCCATCGATCATGTGGCGCACGAACGGCTGCAAAAGCATGGCGATCACATGCGCCCAACTGCCGTCATCGGCAAAGGGGAATTCGCCGAGCAATTCGTCCATCAACAGCTCTCGGGCTTGGCGAATAGGAACGTCTGCGCAGATGCCCACTAGGTCAGCCATGTGAAGGTACAGCCCGCTTTCGGAGTCGTATCCCGACTGCCTAAGGAGTGTTCCATCTGGGAGAAATATAGGGGTCTGTGCAAACCCCCGTAACCTCCGAAACGGTAGCTTGGGCAGACTAAGTATGTCGGCGGTCACATCAGGCGGCGGCCTTGCGGGCGTGTCCCCTTTATCGTGGGTGCTCACAAAATCGGCCACTCGATCCAAGGCGCCGCGTAGGGATGCATTGGTCATCGCCTCTGCCGAAACTCCCGCGTCTCCGGCACGGATGCGGACCACGGAATTGCCTCGCGAGAACAGGAGCGGGCAGTTTTTATCGGTGGCCTCCAGCGCCAGCAACGCGTCGCTCGTTATATCGCGCATATGTCGGTCGGTGACGGAAATGGTCGGCCGATCATGGCCGTTGGAACCAGTGTGCTCCGCCGCCTGAGATCCATTTTTATCCGGCGGGAATTCTCCGGAGCAAAAGCTATCGGCGTCCCCCCATAGATCCATCACGTCTTCGAGGCCTCGGTCGTTACAATGGGCGTGCGAGCAGTGGAACACAGGCCAGCGGCCGTCCGCCGCCTCCCACACGACAGTATCGGAATCTTCGGCGGGTCGCCGATCCGTATGCGCTTCGGCCCAAGGGCACAACACGGCGTGTTTTCCATCGCCTAGGTCGCGCCCATATCGCCCCTTGGCCTGAAACCACCGGACCACGTCTAAACTTTTGTAGTCGCCTCCACCAAACGAGGCCAACTTCCTGCCATCGGCTTCTATGGACTTTGCCCGCAGCGCTATCGCCAGCTCTGCCAGCAGTTCGGCGGGGACGACTTCCAGGCGAACTGCTGGCGCTTCGATGATGTTAGCCACTCGGTGCGGGCGGTCCGGCATAGGGTCACCTTTGCAGACCAGCGTCCCATACAGCTTCCAGACCCGGCTGGCGTTGAAAGTGCTTGGGTCTACTACCACATGCTCATCGTCGAACTCGTCCCCTAAAACTTTCAGCATATCCTTCAGGAGTCTCGTGCTGGCCTCATCGTTCGGTAAATCCACTCGAAAAAGCAGATGGCCACCGTTGCCGGAGTCGGCCAAGATCGGGGCTGGCCATCCGCGTTCTACAAGCCACTGCCGGCACTCAGTTGCCTTCAAGATGGCAGCGCTGTGCTCTTCCTGAGTGGAGCTGATGCCTGCAGGCCGCACAGCGTCGAAGTCAATGGGAAAGAGGCTACGACGGAGGATGTCCTTGTCGGCGGTACATTGCCCTTGCTTGACGTACCTACGGACTCGATTTTGGGCCCGAGCCAGCAGAGTACGGTCGACTGGGTTGATGGTGATGTAGACGCCCAGCCCTTGCCCGCTTAGCTCCACAGCCGCATCGCCCAGAAGTTGAGTGTCATCGAAGTAGCCGCTGCAAGTTCCGCTGGACGTCCCGGGCACGCGCAGTTCTGCGACCTCACCTCGCTCAATGAGAAGCGACAGCGCTTGTTTGATAACTTGGCTCTTGGCTTCGGTGTTGCGATGGGTAGTTTGCATGGCTAGCCCTCTGCTCGACCGCAGCCGTCGCTATGTTCAGACTGACTGCCTTCATCGAGCATTGATTCCAGGGCAAACCGGATTTCTTCGATCTGATTAGTCGCCATCATTCCGTCACCGTCGAGGCACCGGCCTTGGCCGCGAGCATTAACTCGAATGCATTTGACGGCACGAAAATTTTCCTTCCCACGCGGATGTGCGGGATTCCAGCTTGCCCCCCGGTGATCGCAAATCGGTTGATCTCGGCGTAAAAAGTGTTTTTACTCACGAGACTTTCTTTTGCGAGAAACGCGGGCGCAGGAAGCCAGGTGACCTGGCTGGTCTCGGGTAGTGCTGTCATTTTTTTGCCTCTGCGGGACTGAGGAACGAATCCAGATCGACTCTCCGGATCCGGAAATAACCACCCGGCAGCCGTTGGGCCGCGAGGCTGCCGTCGTTGATCCACCGCCGCACGGACTCGGGACTGCAGCGCAAAATTTTTGAGACTTCGCTAACGGTGAGAAAAGCATTTGTCATCATAAATCCTCTGATGCTATTATATCCTGTACGTTGCTATTGCTTATCGTAAGAGTTCGTGAGTTGAGGTACAATAGCTTATCGTCTTATCCTGTATGGGACAAGAAATCGAAGGGAAAACGATGTCAAAAGGCGAAAACGTCCACTCGTGGGTCCGTAAACTAGTGCTGGAAACCGCTGCAGAAAACCTTGATCTCACGGCGCGGGAGTTCATGGAACGATTGGCCCCCGTGATCGCCGATAAAGGGTTCCCGGTGCCGGGGGTGGATTGGTTTCGGAAGCGGATGCGTGAAGTGCGCAATGTTCTCGATGACTCGGATGGACCCTGGAGCTTAGGAGTCCTGTCGTCAACTGTCCCGCCAAGAATAACGGAAGAGGCGTTGCCTGACGTGTGCGCTGTCTGGAAAGTTTGCCTATACTCAGGGCAACCCTTCACTATTCGCCAGGCCCGATGGGTAGCTCGATTGCGACAATTGGTGCCTGAGCATGAAGTCGGTCCAGGTCACGCTGTGGAACTTCATCGATGGGCGTCCATCTATGCGGGCGCGGAGATTGCGCACAGGGCAGAAGCCGCTAAGTCACTTAAGAATTCAAGTCGTTCTGACGCCCTGGACACGCGTGACATGGATGCGGCGCTCCTGCTGTCCGGTGCGGTGAACGACGCTTTAGTTGTCACTGCGGTGGTTGAGCGGTTCATCAACAGGCGTCAACTTTTAATCGAGACAGCCCCACAGTTGGAGCGGGAGCACGCGGCGATAAATGATCTAATGAAACGC
>CAUZQN010000456.1:0-3561 GCA_963581605.1 uncultured Binatia bacterium (SeqCode) | reverse complement strand
CCTGGCGCAGCCATCACTGGCGCAGCCACGTCTGGCGCAGTCAGGTGATATCTTTCTCCGCCATCCGGTGCGAGATGATGTCGAGTCGTTCCTGCAGTTTGTGACGCACAATCGGTCTTTTCATCGACCCTGGGTGCATCCGCCTGACACACCGGAGAAGTTCTACGAATATTACGACCGGCTCGGCAAGGGGCATCACGAGGGTTTCTTTATTTGTCACAAACAGGACGCAGCCCTCGTCGGTGTGGTAAATCTGAACGAGATTGTTCGTGGCGGGTTTCAAAATGTCTATCTTGGCTACTATGGCGCTAGGCGATTTGCCGGCCAGGGGCTCATGACCGAAGGCCTGCGGCTGGTCATCCGCTACGCTTTTACGCGGCTCAAGCTGCACCGACTAGCGGCGAATATTATTCCGGACAACGTCCCGTCACTTGTACTGGCTAAACGAGTCGGCATGCGCCTCGAAGGTTTTTCTCCGCGCTACCTCAAAATCGCGGGCCGCTGGCGTGACCATGAACGCTGGGCCATGACGGTCGAAGACTGGCGAGAGCGGCACTCCAGGGAGAGCGGCGCTCGACGGTGGGGGCACAGGGGACGGGAACGTAGACAGTGAGGCTGGGTATAAAGACGAGAGGGTATTTGGAAAGTCGTGGTACACGTCATTGCGAGCGACGCGAAGCAATCTGTAGCGGGAAAAGAGATTGCTTCGTCGCCTACGGCTCCTCGCAATGATACATCCTCTCCCTTTTCCAAACACCCTCTAGAATCTAGAGGGGGGTCCACGTCTTCTCGGCTGTCCGCGTTAAAGGCAAAATGATGCAGCCCTGGTGAGTAGCGATCGTGAGTTTTATTTGGAGAATCAGGATTGGCAGGTGAGAGGGTGATGGCTCCATGCTGGCCGGCCCATAAGATGAACTCGTCCGATTTTTCGGCTTGCTGATAGCCCAGAAAACCAAGCAGCCTGTCGTAATACTTTTCCGCGCGTGCCATGTCGGTCACGGTTAAGGCCAGGTGATTGAATGCGCCGAGTGCCATCTCGTTCCTCTTTGTTCACTATATTTATTTGTAGCGAAGATATAACGAAATCTATCTTCGTCAAGCCCGCTTAAAAGAATGTCTGCAGACTGCACGGAGGCTTGATCCTTTGCGCCAAGCTCGCTAGGGTGCGGGCTTCTCAATTACAGATGTTGCTCCGAAATCGCGCAGAGATCGCCCAGAGATCGCACACGAATCGTACGGAAATAGTGGGAGAAAAGGCCATGCACTTTGAGAATCTGCTGATTGGACATAAGAGCCTGGCGGGCAATACGGGTATCTCCGTTCTGCTGTTTACGCAGCGTGTGACCTGCGCGTATCACTTGTGTGGTTCGGCTCCGGGAACCCGAGATGTGGTACTGCTCAATCTGGGCAATTCTGTTGAGCAAATCGATGCTCTGGTGTTTACCGGCGGCAGTGCCTACGGCCTAGGCGCGTCAACCGGGGTGATGGAGTGGCAGCAAGAGCAGGGCCGGGGACTGGAGACGCCGGGCCGCATTGTTCCCATCGTGCCAACGGCGTGTATCTTTGATCTTGTCTTCGGTAAGCCTGTCTATCCATCCCAGCAAGATGCCTATGAGGCCTGTAAAGCCGCAACGAATAGTGAGTATACGCGTGGGCGTGTTGGCGTGGGGTATGGGGCAACGCTGGGAAAAGGGATGACCAATGGGCGGCCGATGACAGGTGGATTTGGAATTGGCCACATTCAAACTGGCGAGTTAAAAGTATTGGCGTGTGTGGCAGTCAACGCATTGGGTGATGTGATGGAAAACGGGAAGATCACAGCCGGGGCTGTGGATGCAAAAGGGCATTTCCTGAACATCGAAAAGCATTTCATTCAGGGCAGTCCACAGGCCCGGACTTCTTTGCCACAAAACAACACCACCTTAGCTGCCGTAGTCACCAATGCAGCGCTCAGCCAAGAAGAACTCTTTATTGTGTCTAAGATGGCCACGGCCGGTTTTGCCCGGGCGATTGCCCCGGCGTTTAGTCCGTGGGATGGTGATCTGGTTTTTAGTGTCTCTGCCGGGCAGGTCCAGAGCGATGTCCTGACCGTTGGAACCGTGGGGGCCGAAGTCGTGCGTTTGGCGATTCTTGACGCCGTGCGTGAATCTGCAGTTATTGGTTAGACGAGGGAGTGACTATGCTGAAGCTGTATGACTATCTGCCTTCGGGCAATGGTTACAAGGTCCGTTTACTGCTGGCGCAGCTTGGGATTCCGTTTGAACGGGTTGAGTTGGATATTGTGAAAGGCGAGACGCGTACGCCGGATTTCCTCACAATCAATCCCAATGGTCGCATTCCCGTACTAGAGCTTGAAGATGAAACACGTCTGTCCGAGTCAGATGCCATTCTGTTCTATCTGGCTGAGTACACTTCATTCTTACCCGACCACGGAATGGCTAGAGCCCAGATCTTAGAGTGGATGTTTTTTGAGCAGTATAGCCATGAGCCTAATATCGCCACGTCGCGCTTCTGGCTCATGCACGGGGAACTCACAGACGAACGCCGCGTCGGGTTAGAGCAAAAACGACCGCTCGGCTATGCCGCGCTTGAGGTGATGGAGCAACATCTGGCAAAGCGGACGTTCTTTGCCGGCGAGCATTACACCATTGCCGACATTGCCCTATACGCCTACACCCACGTGGCGCATGAAGGCGGCTTTGATATGAGTCGTTTCGAGTCGATCAACATCTGGCTCGAACGCATTCGGCTGCAGCCCGGCCATATTCCCATTACGCAGGGGTGAAGCGAGATACCCACGAGCCCACTGTCTCTGCCAATTCTTCCAGCACCTCCTCATCCGTTCGACCTGAGCGTTTAAGCACATGGAAGGAGTGGTCGCCGCCTTCAACAATATGCAAGCTGGCTCGTGTACCAAGCTGGCGACACAACGGTTTGATAAGGTCGAGTTCAGCCAGTTTATCCCGCGTTCCCTGCAAGAAGAGCATGGGCACTTTCACCTCGGCCAGGTGCGCGCCGCGATCGCTCGAAGGCTTGCCTGGCGCGTGCAGTGGGAAGCCGAAGAAGACGAGTCCTTGGACGTGTGGAATCCGGCCTGCGGCTGCAACGAGCGAAGTAATCCGCCCGCCCATCGATTTTCCGCCCGCTAGGAGAGGCAGGCCTTTTGCCATTTTTGTGGCGGTCTCAACTGCGGAGCAAATCGTTTCGATCAGCGTTGCGCGTGAGTCCGGGCCCCTCTTGCCCTTCTCTATAAACGGGAACTGATACCGAAATGTGGCAATCCCCCGTGCGGCGAGCAAGTCTGCTGTCGCCTGCATAAACGGGTGGCGCATGCCTGCACCTGCCCCGTGCCCAAACACGAGCAGGCAGCGAGCGGCTTTCGGGCGGAGGAGCAGGGCGGAGACTTTGCCTGCCCGCTCCGTTGTGGGGAATTGAAGCTCACGAAGCTGGGTTGCCATGCTGGTTTATTTCTTTTTCTGCTGCTGGGCTTTGAGGATCTTTGCCCACGTGTCACGGAGCGAGACCGTACGGTTGAAGACCGGAGCACCTGGAGCGGAATCG
>CAUZQN010000455.1:0-3574 GCA_963581605.1 uncultured Binatia bacterium (SeqCode) | reverse complement strand
CGCCTCAATTCCGGACTCCGATGGACCCGACCAGCAAAGATAACTTTATTATATCCCTTCCTCACACAAAAGACTCACGTCTCACTGTCCTTCTGTATTTTCCTCTGAATCCTCAGAAGAAGGCCCGCTCACCTCTTCCTCTGGAGCGGCAGCTTGGGATGCATCACCTGTCCCTTCTTCTGGAGCAGCGGACTGCGGAGCATCACTCGCTCCTGACCCAGGAGCGACCGCTTTTAATTCAGCGGCTTCAGCTGGTTCTGCAGCCACCGCTTCGGCTTCGGCTGGAGCCACCGCTTCGGCTTCGGCTGGAGCCACCGCTTCGGCTTCGGCTGGAGCCACCGCTTCGGCTGGTTCTGCAGTAGATTCTGAAACCGCTGCCTGAGCTTTTGACTCTTCAGGTTTATCAGGTGCAGATGACTGAGATCTCGGATCTTGCCCTACCGACGGTGCAGCGCGCGCGACTGATAAGAACCGCATGGCGTCTTCGCTTAAGCGCAAGACCCGTTCCAAGTCTCTGACGGCCTGGGGAGGAGAATCGTATTCGAAGCGCACATAATATCCGCGTTTTTGCTTCTGAATGTCATAGGCTAAGTTGCGCAGCCCCCACTCTTCAACCTGCAACATTTTTGCCTGACTCTCTTCGAGGGTCTTTTGCATTCCTGCGACGACTTCCTTCACCCGAGCTGCGGACAGTTCCGGGTGAAGGATATATAGGGTCTCATAAATCGGCATGAACTCCTCCGATGGGCCTCTCTTTATCGCGTACAATAGACAACGCAGAACGGATGAGGCTAGGTTTTCAGACTACTCCCCCTGCGCTGGACTTGCCCGCCTCATACTATCGACGCCGTTAAATGACGCCATGGCACGATCAAGCCCCTCGGCAAGAACGGCCTCAACCGCTGTAGCGGCATGTTGCGCCGCCGGGAGAATAAAGGCTTCTTCGTCCCGAGTAAAGGGCTGGATAACAAAATCGGCTGGATCGAGCCTAGCCGGCGGGCGACCAATTCCGATCTTTATCCGAGCAAAATCAGCGCCGGCCAGAGCCGCCATAATCGACGCAATCCCAGTATGCCCCCCGGCTCCACCCGCCCGCTTAATGGGGAGACGACCCAGCGGGAGATCTAAATCGTCATATACCACAACAAAATCTGTTCGCTGCAATTGGTAAGTTTCACACAAGCAGGCAGCAGCCTCACCACTCCTATTCATATATGTCTGTGGCTGTATAAGACTGACGTCTTCCCCGTGCCGGCTCGTTCGCCCCAGCCGAGAAGAGCATTGGTATTGTGAAAGCTGGACTCGCCAACGTGTTGCGAGTTCATTAATCACCCGAAAGCCCGCATTGTGACGGGTCTTTTCGTAGCGCCGGCCGGGATTTCCGAGCCCCATAATTACGTGCATTATCCCATGTCATCCTGCTCTTCCATCTAAGCCGAGTGAATTTCACACCCCGCAGCCCGCCACGAGCATTACTCAGCAGACCGCGCCGCGCCTTCCGTAGCTTCTCCCTCAGCTGGAGTTTCACCCTCTGCAGCCGCTGTCTCACCTGCCACAGCCTCTTCCTCAGGCGTTGGTTCTGCAACCGGGGCAGCCACAGACACAAGCAGGAGCTGTGCGTCATCCACAGACTTGACGTTCGGCGGGAGAGTCAAATCTCCAACGTGGACGGCATCGTTAATGCCTAAATGCGACACATCGATCTCAATGAAATCAGGGATATCGAGCGGCAGGCATTCCACCATAATTTCCCGCCGGGCGGATTGGAGAGAACCACCAGCAGTCACTCCTTCCGCTCGACCCGTCATATGGAGCGCCACCCCAACTTGGATAGGCACGTTCACATCGATCGCATAAAAGTCAATATGGAGCGGGTCTGCTGTTATAGAATCTTGCTGCACCTCTTTGAGCAGTACAATTTTTTCATTCAGCTCTGCCGTGTCTGAGAGGAATTGGATGAGGTGTGATCCCTCGAGGTCTGAGACCTGCTGCTGAAACTCGCGTGTATTCACACACACCGAAACAGCCTCTTTGCCTGGACCATAGAAGATTCCAGGCACCTTGCCACTCCTACGCAGTCGGCCAGCTTTGCCTTTGCCTTTTTCTTGTCTTGGCTCAACACTGAGTTTTATGGTTTCCATTGATATCCTTTTCTCTTTTGATCTTACGCAAACAAGGAGCTAATTGATTCTTCATTATGTATCCGACGAATAGCTTCTCCAATCAGTGGGGCCAGAGAAAGGACCCGAATTTTTCCAACAGCCTGTGCCTCTAGCCTGAGTGGAATAGAGTTCGTGACAACCAACTCTTCGAGGGCGGAGGCCTGGATGCGCTCAATGGCCGGCCCGGACAGCACCGCATGGGTGCAGCAGGCAATCACCGACTTTGCGCCGGCAGCCTGGATCGCGTCGGCCGCTGCCGTCAACGTTCCTGCGGTGTCTACCATATCATCAACCAGAATAGCGATACGCCCATCAACCTCACCAATGACATTCATTTCGACAACGTCGCGGTTCGCTTTTCCGTCAATCGCACTGCCCTCCTCCTGGGCACGGCGTTTATCAATAATTGCTAAAGACGCCCCCATGCGCTTAGCGAATGCACGTGCACGCTCCACCCCTCCGGCATCGGGCGAAACAACACTGACGGGCTCACGGCCGATTCGAGACTGCAAATACGGCAATAAGACCTGCGAAGAAAAGAGATTATCAACAGGGATGTTAAAAAAGCCCTGGATCTGTCCGGCGTGTAATTCAACGGTCAGCACCCGAGACGCGCCAGCCGTCGTTATTAAGTCGGCAACCAGTTTGGCACTAATGGGCACCCGGGGTGCAACTTTTCGGTCTTGTCGGGCGTATCCATAATACGGGATCACAGCGGTAATACGATTAGCCGACGCGCGCTTAAAGGCATCTATCATCAGGAGCAGCTCCATCAGATGATCGTTGCCAGGCGTACAGATGGACTGAACGACAAAGATGTCGCCCCCACGGACGTTCTCCGTGATCTCAACCGCGATTTCACCATCACTGAACGTACGGATATCAGCCGTACCGAGTGAACTGCCCTGGGAAGCGCAAATCTCTTGCGCAAGCGGGTGATTTGAATTTCCAGCAAATATTTTTAGCACGGCGTCTCACATGAACAGGCTACTACGACCTCGTCCCAGAAAGGCAGCTGGGGAGGCAGGATTCGAACCTGCGAATGCCGGGACCAAAACCCGGTGCCTTGCCAGACTTGGCTACTCCCCATCACTACGGCTGCTCTTCCCCTCTCACTGTCTTTATTCTTTTCTTCAACGTACGACTGGCTCAACCAGCACTTCTGCCAGCTTTCCTTGCCAGACAGGCTCTCTAAGCATTCGATTGTCAAATGAAATCGGTGGATTATAGAAGATCAAACTGCCATTCGAGACCGGAATTCCTAGCACCTATTATGAGGAAAGTCTACCGCAGCCGACAGCAAGAGAGCAACCTGCTCTCCCACCTCTAACAACACAACAGCGATACTGATGAAGACAGAAGAAATCACTATTCCGGAGCCTGCTCTACTAGTCTAGTAGTCCCTTGTATAT